>CAYQVL010000035.1:0-9658 GCA_964420825.1 uncultured Sphingomonadaceae bacterium | reverse complement strand
GGCGGCCCCTGAGCGCCTCTCCGAGCACGGTTTCCGAGGCGCCGCGGCCGTAGACGTTCGCCGTGTCGAAGAAATTGATCTCGAGATTGAAGGCGCGGTTGACGATATCGATCGCGATATCCTTCTCGACTCCCACGCCGGTCGTCAGCCATGTGCCGAGCGAAATTTCGGAAACTTCGAGGTCGCTCGAGCCGAGTTTGCGGTATTTCATGCGTCGTGCCTTTCGATTGCCGCGGGCGCCCGTCCAGCGACGGGGCCAGTGTCAGATATCTTTTCCCGGCCGCCGCGACAGCCCGACATCGAGATGTGCGCCGGCGTCGAGCAGCAAGGTCTCGCCGGTCACCAGCCGCGTCGCGGCGTCGAGGAACATGACGATCCCGTCGGCGACATCCTCGGCCTGTCCGGCATGGGCGAGCGGCACTTTCGAAGCGATCGACGCGTTCAGTGCTTTCAGCCCCTCTTCTCCGAAACGGTCGGCGAACCAACCGGTCCCGACATAGCCCGGGCACACGGCGTTGACGCGGATCGCCGGGGCAAGGACGCGCGCGAGCGACTTTGTCATCGTCACCATCGCCCCCTTCGAAGCGGCATAGGCGATCGACGAGCCGTTGCCGAAGACGCCGGCGACCGACGCGACGTTGACCACAGCGCCGCTGCCTGCGGTCAGCATGGCGGGGGCGCAGGCGCGGACCATCTCATAGGCCGCGACGACGTTGAGCCGATAGATAGTTAGGAAATCCTCGGCAGACAGCGCGTCCAGATCTTCATGATTGGCGAATTTGGTTGTGCCGGCGTTGTTGACCAGCAGATCGATACGGCCCCATTCTTCCTCGACGGCGGCCGCGAGCGCGCTCGCTTCGCCATTGGCGAGATCGGCCTGAAAGGCGACGCCTTTGTCGCCGCATTCGGCGGCGAGTGCTTCGGCCTCGCCCTTGCTCGACGAATAGTTGATCGCCACGCGGGCGCCGCGCGCGGCGAGCTTGCGCACGGTCGCCGCCCCGATACCGCGCCCGCCGCCGGTGACGATCGCGACCTTCCCGGCGAAGAAATCGTCGGTCATCACACCGCCGCCTGTTTGGGAAGCTGGCGCGTAACCGGGTGCGACGAGGAGAGACCGCCGTCGACCGCGAGCGCCTGGCCGTTGACGTAGCTGGCGTCGTCCGAAGCGAGGAATGTCACCGCGCCGGCCAGCTCCTCGGGCACGCCGCCGCGTTTGAGCGGGTTGAGCTGGCCGATCTTGTCAAGCTTGCCCGCGTCGCGCGCATAGTCGAACACCGGCTTGGTCATCCCGGTCTCGATGATGCCGGGGCACACCGCGTTGATTCGGACATTGCTGCCCGTCATCTGCTGCGCCGCGGTCTTGACGAGATTGATGACCCCGGCTTTCGACGCCGAATAGGAGGAAGGGCCGGCGCCCGAACGGAGGCCTGCCACCGATGCCGTGCAAATGATCGCGCCGCCGCCGCGTTCCTCGATCCTGGGCGCGGCATATTTGATCATGAGAAAGGGTCCGATCAAATTGACGCGGAGAACCTCGGCCCAATTCTCGGCGTCCGAATCGAACAGCCCCCCCTGCAAGCCGCCGGTGATCCCGGCATTGGCGAAGGCGATGTCGAGCCCGCCATATTCGGCGCAGGCGCGCCCGACAAGCGCGGCGACATCGCTTTCGCTGCCGGCGTCCATCTCGACGCCGATCGCCGTTCCGCCGTCGCCCGCGATCATCGCAACGGTTTCGTGGACGCTCGGCATCTTGTCGCCGGCGACGACCTTGCCGCCTTCGGCCGCGAAACGCCGCGCGGTCGCGCGCCCGATGCCCGAGCCCGCGCCCGTCACGATGATCGTCTTGCCTTCAAATCGGTTCATGGATTGTATCCTTCGTTCGGGTCCGTCCAACTATTTTCAAATCGTCCGTCCGCCATCGACAACGATCGTCTGGCCGGTCGTAAAGCTTCCCGCCGGCGCGGCGAGATAGACGGCCGCGCCTGCGATCTCGTATGGTTCGCCGATCCGTCGCAGCGGCGTCGTCGCGTTGACCGCCTCTTCGGCCTTGGGGTTTTCCCATAGCGCGCGCGCGAAATCGGTGCGGATCAATCCGGGCGCGATGCAGTTGACGCGGACATTGTCGGGTCCGAATTCATGCGCGAGATTGCGCGCGAGCTGCATGTCGGCGGCCTTCGAGATGCAATAGGCGCCGATATCGGTAGAGCCGCGCAATCCCCCTATCGACGAGATGATGACGATCGATCCGTCGCGTCGTTTGCGCATCGCCGGCGCCACCATCTGGATGATCCAGTGGTTCGAGACGATATTGTTGTCGAGGATCTTGCGGAATTGTTCGTCCGCCATGCTCTCCATCGGTCCGTAATAGGGGTTCGAGGCGGCGTTGCAGACGAGGATATCGATCTGGCCAAGCGCCTTGCAGGTCTGGTCGACGAGGTTTTGCAGATCGCCCTTCGACGAGATATTGGCGGGTACCGCAATCGCCGTCCCCTCGCCATGCTCGGCGTTGATCGCCGCGGCGACCGCGTCGCACGGCTCGGGCTTGCGGCTCGAAATGACGACGCGCGCGCCGTGCGCGGCCATCTCCTCGGCAATCGCCTTGCCGATACCGCGCGACGAACCGGTGATGACGGCGGTTTTCCCACTGAGATCGAATTGCGACATGAGGTCTCCTTCATTTACCGGTGTTCCCGCGAAGGCAGGAACCCGGGGCGATAAGGCAAAGCGCTTGCCTCTCTCGGCTCCTGCCTGCGCAGGAGCACATTGCATTCTATCCGCGCGCGCCCGCCTTGCGCGCGAACGCCCACGCCGCCTCGGCGAGCTGCGGCACGCGTTTGGAGCGTTCTTCGGCCTCGGGCGAAGAGGCGGTGCCGTCAAGCCAGCGTTTCTTGATGCCCTGTAAAATGCCCACCAGCCGAAACAGATTATAGGCGAAATACCAGTTGAGATCGGGGACGCCGTCGCGATCGGTCAACTGGCAATAGAGCGCCGTCGCTTCGTCGAGCGTCGGGATACCCGTGCTGGTCAGATCCAGGCCGCCGAGCGAGGCCGTGCCGGTTCCCTCCATCGCCCAGTTCATCGCGAGATAGGTGAAGTCGGCGAGCGGATCGCCGAGCGTCGACAGCTCCCAGTCGAGCACCGCGATCACCTCGGGCCGGTCGGGCGCGTAGATCATGTTATCGATACGATAGTCGCCATGGATGACCGAGGTCCGCGTCTGTTCGGGCACGGTTTGGGGGAGCCAGTCGATGAGCTTTTCGGCCTCGGGAATGGCGTCGGTTTGGGCGAGGCGATATTGCTTTGTCCAGGTCGTGATCTGACGTTCGAAATAATTGCCGGGCTTGCCATGGCGTTCGAGCCCTGCCGCTTCGTAATCGATGCCGTGGAGCCGGGCGAGCGTGCCGATCATCGAGCGGTAAATCGCGCTGCGCTCCCGCGGGCTTTGGTCGGGCAGCGAGCCGTCCCAGAAAGTCCTCCCCTCGACCATCTCCATGATGTAGAAGGCCGAGCCGATGATCTCGTCGTCCTCGCACAGCGCATAGGGCCTGGCGACGGGAAAGCCGGTCGGATGCAGTCCCTTGATGACGCGATATTCGCGATCGACGGCATGCGCCGACGGCAGCAGCGGACCGAACGGCTTGCGCCGCAACACATAGGCTTTGCCCGCCTCGTCCTCGATCCGGTAGGTCGGATTCGATTGGCCGCCGGGAAACTTGGTATAGGCGGCGAGACCGGCGAATCCTTCGACATTATCTGTCATCCAGGCGTCGAGGCTGTCTTCGTCGAGCCGGTCCTTGTCGGCAACGTTTTCGGCCCTGATCGCTTTGTCGCCCATTCGCCTACCCATCCGTTGCTTCCTGAAACTTGTGTCAGGCGTAACGCGGCGATTGGGATTCGTCCAGCGTGCGCAAGCGCGCGCGCGATAACTGGTCGGGGAGAGAGGATTCGAACCTCCGGCCCCTGCCTCCCGAAGACAGTGCTCTACCTGGCTGAGCTACTCCCCGACCCGGTGCGTCTGGCCCCTTGTCCAGGGCCAGTCCGGAGGCAGACGCGGCTCTATAGAGGGGCGCGGCCGGGCTTTCAACCGAAGAGTGCGGCGATCCCGCCAAGGTTAAGCGCCCTCTAACCAGCCTTGGCGACAGGCGCGAAACCTTGCGCGCGCAAGCTGCGCGTCGTGGAATCGCTAATCACCTCGCTTCTCGGCCAATTGCGCCGCGCCGGATCGCAACTCGGCCGTTCGAGCGTCGTCATCCTCGCTGCAGCCGTGCTGGCGATGCCCGGCAAGGCCGCGTTTGCCGCCGACCGCTTCGTCACGATCACCACCGAGACGATAGAAATTGTCGACTATTATGACGAAGGCGGCGAGGCGGAGGGTTATTTCAGCGACACGTCGTCGCCGCGCTCACCCGCCCTTGCGGCCTACGGACCGTTTCGAGTCGTCGCGCCCGATCGCTTCGAACTGGTCGGCGATGTCGACAGCTATACGCCGGGCGAATTTCGCGCGATGCTCGCCGATTATCCCGGGCTGCGCTCGCTCGCCATCGTCGAGTGCGGCGGCACCGTCGACGATAACGCCAACCTCGCGCTCGCGCGGATGATCCGCGCGGCGGGGATCGCCACACACGTCCCCGCGCAGGGGTCGGTCCGTTCGGGCGGCGTCGAGCTGTTTCTTGCCGGGGTCAACCGCACCGCCGATCCGGGCGCCGAGTTTATCGTCCACAGCTGGCGCGACAATTACGGCCGCGAGGCGCGCGACTACGCCGCGAGCGATCCAGTCCACGCGCCCTATCTGAGCTTCTACCGAGAAGTCGGCATGGCGCCCGAACGCGCCCGCGCCTTCTATGCGCTGACCAACAGCGTCCCCAATGGCGGCACGCGCCAGCTGACGCTCGGCGAGCTAGCGAGTTTCGAGCTGCTGAACTGAGATGCGCTCCGGCGCAGGAACCGGCTACTCGGCCGCTTGAAGCGCCTCCACCCGTTGGGGCCCCCGGATAAGCCCGCCCGGCCGCGCATCGGTGACTTCGCCCTTTATAAAGGTGATCCGCCCCGATTTGATCGTCCAGTCATAGCCGCGCGCCTTTTGCAGCAGCCTCTTGCCGCCCGCCGGCAGATCGAAGGCCAGCCAGGGCTTTTCGAGCTTGAGCCGGTCCATATCGATAACGTTGATGTCGGCGAGATAGCCGGGCGCGAGCACGCCGCGATCGTTGAGCCCATAGAGCCGCGCGGTATCATGGCACTGGCGCTTGATCGCGTGCGCGAGGCTGATCGTGCCGCGCGCGCGGCCGCGCACCCAATGTTCGAGCATGAAGGTCGGCGAGGCGGCGTCGCAGATCGTCCCGCAATGCGCGCCGCCGTCGGAGAGCGAATTGACCGTGTCGTCGCGGTGCTGGAGCGGCATGAGAAAATCGAGATTGCCGTCGGCATAGTTGAGGATCGGAAAATAGATGAAGCCCGTGCCTTCATTCTCCATCAGCATGTCATAGGCATATGCCGAACCGCTCAGGCCCGCCGCTTGCGCGCGCGCTGCAATGCTTTCGGACGCCGCCGGCTCGTAATTGAAGCCGTCGTCCATCTGAAACTGCACGGCCCAGCCGTTGGCGACGATCATGAGCAGCTCGACAAGATCGCTTTCAGGATAAACCGACTCTTCCTCGATCATGCGTGTGCGGAATGCCGGATCTTTGAGATGCATGAGCTGCTCGTCCCACGGCGTGCCCTCGATTTCCATCCAAGCGGGCTTGAAGCGGAACGGATGTACGGTGCCCCGCCACGCCATGATGACGCCGTTGCCGCGCAGTGCGATCTGGGCGACTATATTGGCGCCCTTGGCGTTCTGCTCGGCGGTCGCGGCGATCTGCTCGTCGAGCGACATTTCCTTGGCGATCGATTGCAGCGCGGCGAAGGTAACCGGCAGGCCGGTTTCGCGGCTCAAGTCGCCCATCCAGCCGAACTCGTCCCATTCGCGCTTCATGTCCGAAGCCATCTCGAAGACGCCATGGCCGACGCGGCCCATCGCCCGGCCGATGCCGATCAGTTCTTCCTTGGTTGCCGTCGTCCCGGGCACGAGCTCGCCGTCGACCGAACGGTGGAGGATCGTCCGCGAGGTCGAGAAACCGAGCGCGCCGGCGCGTAACCCGTCCTCGACGATCTTCGACATCGCCTCGATGTCCGCATCGGTCGGTACGGCGCCGGGCATCTCCCGCTCGCCGAGCACATAGGCGCGCACCGCGCCATGCGGCACATGCGTCGCGACGTCGATCGTCCGCGGCATCTCTTCGAGCGCATCGAGATAGTCTGGAAAGCTCTCCCAGTTCCAGGTCATGCCCTCGGCGAGCGCGGTGCCGGGGATATCCTCGACGCCCTCCATCAGGCCGATCAACCAGTCATGCTTGTCGGGCTTGGCCGGCGCGAAGCCGACGCCGCAATTGCCCATCACGACGGTGGTTACGCCATGCCATGACGACGGCGCCATTTCGCTGTCCCAGGTCGCCTGGCCGTCATAATGGGTATGGATATCGACAAAGCCCGGCGCGACGATCCTGCCCGAAGCGTCGATCTCCTCGCGGCCTTTTCCTTCGACCGCGCCGAGCTGGCTAATCAGATCGCCGTCGATCGCGATATCGGCGATGATCGGATCGCTGCCGAGCCCGTCGACCACCGTGCCGCCGCGAATAACCAGATCGTGCATAACGTCTTCCCGTTTCGATTCACAACGCATGATAGACTATTTTCGCGCGGCGATCATCTCTTCGATCGCGACGAATTTTTCGCGCGGGCTGCCTGCGCGCGCTCGCGCCGCTTCGGCCTCTTCGATCTTTTTCCAGTCGCGGAAGGTGACGATCTCGACGCCGCGCGCCGTGAGCAATGCGTCGAGGCCTTCGCGTCCCGGCTTGCCGCCGCCGCTGCCGACATCCTCGACGATATGGTCGACGATCATCGCGCCGTCGGGCTTGTTGGTCCCGATCGTTCCCGTCGGCCCGCGCCGGGCCCAGCCGACGCAGTAGAGGCCGGGCAGGATCCTCCCCTCGTCATTGGCGAAGCGGCCGCGGCCGTGCTCATAAGGAACGCCGTCGATCGGCGGTGTCCGATAGCCGATACAGCTGACCACCATCGAACAATCGAGCGCATAGGTCTCGCCGGTGCCGCGGCTGCGCATGCCGGCATCGAGCTGTGTCCGCTCGACGATGACCCGTTCGACCTTGCCGTCGCCCTCGATCGCGATCGGCGAGGCGAAGAAGTCGAAATCGATCTCGACGCATTTGTCGGCGCGGAACGCCTCGGGGATCGCCGCGAACTCGCGCAGCAGCGTCACCGACTTGCGCATGCCGGGTTCGAGCATCGCGTCGTCGCCTTCGTCGGGAAGGTCGGCGCTGTAGACGCGCGGGCAGGCGCGTTCGAGCCGGCCGAGCTCGCCGAGCTCCTTGGGGGTCATCGCGATCTGGTGCGGGCCGCGTCGCCCGAGCAGGGTAATCTGTTCGGTGTTCGCCGCCTTGAGCCGATTGAGCGCATGGCCGACGATATCCGAGCCCGCAAATTCGGCTTCGGTCTTGGCGAGGATGCGCGCGACGTCGAGCGCGACATTGCCGTTGCCGATCACCACCGCGTGGCGGCCGTCGAGTGGCGGATCGAGCGCGGCGAAATCGGGATGGCCATTATACCATCCGACAAAGGCCGCGCTGCCGATGACGCCCGGCAGGTCGCTTCCCGGGATGTCGAGCGGGCGATCGAGCGGAGCACCGGTGGCGAGGATGACCGCATCATAGAGCGCCATCAGTTCGTCTATCGAAATATCCTCGCCGACCGAGACGTTGCCGGCAAAGCGCACATTGTCGCCGAGCGCGGTTTTTTCGTAGCGTCTCGATACGGCCTTGATCGACTGGTGATCGGGGGCGACACCGAACCGGATCAAGCCGTAAGGCACGGGCAGCCGATCGAGAATGTCGACATGGACATCGTCGCCAAAGACCTTTTGCGCGGCCTCGGCGGTGTAATAACCCGCCGGACCCGAACCGATAATCGCGATATGGCGCATCGTCGCGCTCTCCTCACGGTTATATTGTTGCGCGACGCCTAGCGCGGATTTCGGCCGAGGCAAAGAATGACTCGCGCGAAGCTGTTGGCGAGGCTCCGCAATGGCCGCTTAGCTTCGCTTGCAATTCCGTCAAACTTTCCCCCGCGAACAATTTGATTCCGAACCGGCAATGCGCTAGAAAAACGTGCCTCGGGTCGCGAGGAGGGCAGTATGATTACCCAAATGCATAATGGCAAAATCGCCGCCGCCACCCTGTTGTGTTTCCTCGCCGCCGAACAGGCCGCCGCCATGCAGTTCGGCGGTCTCTTGGGCAGGCGTTCGGCATCGCAGAGCGAGAGCACGAACAATTGCAACACCGCGGGCCGCTCGGCGGGCCGTTCGGTGCTGAGCGGCGTGCTCGGGGGCGCCGCGAGCGCTATCGGCATTCCGACATTTTTGCCGGTTGCGACATTTTCGGACGTGCTGGCGACCGAAATCGCTTGCCGGCTCGATCCCGATGAACAGGAAAAGGCTGCCGAGGCGACCGTCGAAGCAACGCGTAGTGGCGAGGTCGGCTCGACCGCGAGCTGGACGAGCGAAACTCGCGCCGACGTTTCGGGCAGTTCGACGGTGGTCGCCCGCAATACCGAAGCCAATGGCGCGACCTGCATGGACGTCAACGATGTGATTATCGTCGGCGGCGAAGAAACAACCGTCGCCAAGAGGATGTGCCGCGCGCCGGGCGCTTCGCGCTTTACCTTGGTGGCCTAGCGCCGATGCGTTCGCTCAAGCCCTTTGTAGCTGCAATTGCGGCCATGCTCAGCGTATCGGCGGCGCCGTCGCAGAGTTCCGATGCCGCCAACCCGACCTGCCCGACCACGCCCGACTGGTCGGCCAACCGTACGATGATCCTGACACCTGTCGACCGCGGCGGCGCGCGCGTTCTGCTCGCCGAGGGCGCGATCGATTCGGGACTGCCGCAGCGGCTCCAGGCGGCGCTCGAGGGCGATCCCGATATCTCCGAAATCTGGTTCCGCTCGCCGGGCGGCGACGCGCTTGCCGGCAACGAAGCGGGGCGGATGATCCGCAGCAACTATCCCGGGCTGATCACGCGCATCCCCGCGGGCTGGGCCTGTTTCAGCGCCTGCAACTTCGTCTTCATGGGCGGGCAACTGCGTATCGTCGAACCGGGCGGGCTCTTCATCGTCCACATGTTCACCCATACCGGCAATCGCGACGCGATCCGCCAGGAGGTCGCCGCGGGCACCGAGAGCACGATCGCGCTGATCGGCGATATCGAGCAATCGAGCGCGCAGCTCGCGACCGAGGATAACGACTTTCTCATCCGCATGGGTGTCTCGCGCGATCTGCTGACCGAGGTCATGTACGCCACCCGCGCCGTCGGCAATCGCGAGACGCGCCGCTGCCTGACGCAGGAAGAAGCGCAGCGCTACAACGTTTCGAACGTCATCGGTTAGGCCGCGCTCGGCGCTTGGCGGGGAAGAGCGCCGGTGCTAGGCGCGCGGGCGATGACAGACCTCTCACACATCCGCAACTTCGCGATCATCGCGCATATCGACCATGGCAAGTCGACGCTCGCCGACCGGCTGATCCAGCAGACCGGCGGGCTGACCGAGCGCGAGATGA
>CAYQVL010000034.1:0-9687 GCA_964420825.1 uncultured Sphingomonadaceae bacterium | reverse complement strand
CTTGCTGCGCTTGGTGATCCGCCGCGCCATGACGATCGCTTCCCAGCAAGCCGTCGAGCCGTCATACATAGAGGCGTTGGCGACATCGGTGCCGAACAGCCGCGCGACCTGCGTCTGGAATTCGAACAGCATCTGCAGCGTACCCTGCGCGATCTCGGGTTGATAGGGGGTATAGGCGGTGAGAAATTCGCCGCGCTGGATCAGATGGTCGACGCTCGCGGGTATATGGTGGCGATAGGCGCCGCAGCCCAAAAAGAACGGCACATCGCCCGCCACCAGATTCTTGCGCGCCAGCGCGCCGAGCGCGCGTTCAACCGCCATTTCCGAAGCATGATCGGGCAGATCGCGGATCGCCCCGGTCAACCGCGCCTGCTCCGGAACATCGGCGAACAGCGCATCAATACCGGGCGCGCCGATCTTGGCGAGCATCGCGGCGCGATCGCCTGGTTGCAGCGGCAGGTAACGCATTATACGGGCTTCCTCATTGAAAATCTCAGTCGCACATAGTCGGCGATCCATATTCCGTCGGCACGGCACAAATCGGCTTCGAGCCGCTTTTCGACGGCGATCGCTACTTCGGCCTGTTCGGCGTCGGGAACCTGGGCATGATCCATGAAACCCGCGCGGAACGTCGTCAGCCAAGCGGCGACGCCGTGCGGAAGCTCGGTCGGCCGCGGGATGATCCGCGCATCGATATCGGCAAAGCCAGCCAAACCATAGATCGCCGTGAATTCCTCGGGTGACGCATACCATTGCGGGTCTTCGCCGGGCACCGGATAGCCGCGCTCGGTCAGCTCGGCGCGCAATCCCTTGCGCAGGGTTGCGATATTGCCCTCGCCCCCCTGCTCTCCCGCAAATCGGCCTCCGGGTTTCAGCGCGCGAAACACGCCCGCTGCCACCGCGCCGGGATCGAGCATCCAGTGCAGCGCGGCGTTCGAAAACACCGCATCGAATTCTCGGTCGAAGTCGAGCTTCTCGCCATCGATCACGCGCGCGTCGAGACCGCACGCCCGCGCCGCGTCGATCATCTCGGCCGAGGCATCGACGCCGACGACTTCCGCCCCCGCCTCAACGAGTTTTTCGGTCAGCACGCCATCGCCGCAACCGAGATCGAGTATGCGCTCGCCCGGCTGGGGATCGAGCAGCGCGAGCACGGGCGCGCCGAGCGCCGGCACGAAGGACGCGTTCTTTGCGTAATCATCGGGCTTCCACCGGCTCGTGGCGTTGGGCGCGCTCACAGATTGTCCACGAACGCCTTATACGCCTTTGAATCCATCAAGCCTTCGAGCTCGCTGGTATCGGTCATCGTGATCCGGAAAAACCAGCCTTCCTCCTCGGGTGAGCTATTGACCAGTGCAGGTTCGTCTTCGAGCGCGCTATTGCCTTCGTTCACCTCGCCCGAAACCGGCGAAAACACTTCGCTGGCCGCCTTGACCGATTCGACGACCGCCGCTTCTTCGCCTTTGTCGAGCATCGTGCCTGACTCGGGAACTTCGACAAAGACGATATCGCCGAGCTGTTCCTGCGCATATTCGGTGATCCCGACGGTGGCGCTATCGCCTTCGACGTCGATCCATTCATGCTCTTCGGTAAAATAACGGGCCATCGGATGCTTCCCTATCGCTTCGGTGGACGGTGATAATGATGCGGCACAAACGGCATCGGCGTGACAGTCGCGGTAAACAATTTGCCGCGCTGTTCAATGGTGATTTCGCTGCCCGGTTCGGCCGAAGCGACCGGCACATAGGCCATCGCTATCGGTGCCATGAGGCTCGGCGAAAAACCGCCGCTCGTTACCTTGCCGACGGCTTTGCCCATGGCGTCGAGCACCGGCGCGCCCTCGCGCACCGGCTGACGGCCCGCAAGCGTCAGCCCGACGCGCTTGGCGATCGCGCCCTGCTCGCGTTGCTGTAAAATCCGTTCCGCGCCAGGGAAATCGCCGGCTTCGCGCCGTCGTTTCGACAAGGCGAAGCCGAGATCGGCGGCGACCGGCGTCGTCTCCTCGTCGATATCGTGACCATAGAGTGGCAACCCGGCTTCGAGCCGCAGCGAATCGCGCGCACCGAGACCGACGGGTTTGACCTCGGGCTGATCGAAAAGCGCCTCGGCAAGCGCTGTTGCGGTCTGGCCCGGCACCGAAATCTCGAAACCGTCCTCCCCGGTATAGCCCGAGCGGCTGATCCAGAGCGGCACGCCATTGAAATCGAAGCCGCCGGCCTGCATAAAATACAGCGTATCGACGCCCGGCACGATCCGCGACAATGCATCGACTGCTTTGGGTCCCTGCAGCGCGATCAGCGCCTCGCCAGTCATATGGGTAAGCGTCACGCCATCGGGAAGCCGCGCTTCGATATGCGCGATATCCCCGGCCTTGGTCGCGCCGTTGACGACAATATAGATGCCGTCGACGCGGCGCGCGACCATCAGATCGTCGATGATCCCGCCCGCATCGTTCAACAGCAGCGAATAGCGCATCCGTCCATCGCCAAGTCGCTTAATGTCACCGGGCACCATCGTTTCGAGCGCTGCATCGGCGCTATCGCCGGTCAGCAGCAGTTGCCCCATATGGCTGACATCGAACAGTCCCGCCGATTCGCGCGTCCAGCGATGCTCGGCGATAATACCGTCATATTGGATTGGCATCAGATAGCCGGCAAAACCGACCATCCGGGCGCCCTGCGCGCGGTGCCAATCGTCGAGTGGAAGGGCTTCTTCTTCGCTCAATTCATCCTCCGTGACATGCGGACGCTCGGAGATCCGACCGGCCAGCCCCCTCTGTCACGGAAGCCTGAGAGCTTTCGCCGCGCAACTAATGCGCGACTTACCCCTTCGGCGGCTCCCGCCTTGGCGAGAGCACTTTCCAGAGCGCCATTGGCCACGCGGTCCTTGGGCCTGAGAGATTCCGGGGCGGTTGCTCCTTCGGCGATGTGGCGAGCCACATACTCTCCCGCGTGTCCATCCGACGGTTGCCCGGCGGCGGCAGGCGCAGAGGATTGAACTGCCCGGCTTACCGAGTCAATCGCGCTTAGCGAGTCGCGTTATATTCGAGCTGCTCGGACGTCAGCTGAAATCCGATAAGCAGTTCGAAGGTCGCATTTTCGACAGCGGCGCGGACTTCGGGGCTGGCCATCGGATCGAGCGCGGCATCGGGATCGCCGGCACGGCGGCGGCGTGTCAGTCTCTCCTGGATATCGGCGGGAATCGTAGCTGCGGCGCGCGAGATGTTCGTCGACGCCTGCCCTGTCGTGCTCGCGCGATACTGGCCATCGGCGAAATTGATGCCGACACGACCGATTTCCTTCGATACGATCTGGCCGCTACCGCGCAGCACGGTTGCGTAATATGGCAGCGTAACCTGCCGCGCCCCGCTCGGGTCGCTGCGCCGCGCCTGCACCTCGAAAGTCGCGGTGGTCTGAATCCGATCGCCGACATCGCCGCAGGTATTGCGGATATTGGTTATCACCGCGGTGACGTCGATAGCGCGCGCGTCGCGGCTGGACGGCGGATTGAAGACCGTGATTTCGTTGGTGTAAATCGGGGTCGCGACAGCCGGACAAGCGCTGCGGTTGATAAGCAGGCCGATACCGGCCTCCGACGCTTCGATCACATCTCGACCGCAAGAGGAGAGCGCGAGCGCAGCACCGGCAACCAGCATTATCTTGGCGTATTTAGGCACAAATGACATCCTTGAGCGTTGCGGGCCGAAATGAAGCGGCCGGGAATTGAGCGCCCCTCATAGGAAGCGGGTTTCGCCGCTGCAAGCAATCGCGTAAGGCGCGCGCCATGAACGAGGTCAAAACCGCACTTACCTTGCTGATCGCCGCACCGCGCGGCTTTTGCGCCGGCGTCGACCGCGCGATCCGCATCGTCGAACTGGCGATCGAGAAATATGGCGCGCCGGTCTATGTCCGCCACGAAATCGTTCACAATCGTTATGTCGTCGATGCGTTGAAGGCCAAGGGCGCGATTTTTGTCGAGGAACTCGATGCAGTGCCCGATAGCAGGCCGGTAGTTTTCTCCGCACATGGTGTGCCGAAAGCTATCCCCGCGAAGGCCGAAGAGCGCGGCCTCGACTATCTCGACGCCACGTGTCCTCTGGTTTCCAAAGTCCATCGCCAGGCCGAACGGCTCGTCAAGGACGGCAATCATATTCTGTTTATCGGTCATAAGGGCCATCCCGAGGTCATCGGAACATTTGGTCAAGTGCCCGAGGGTTCGATGACGCTGATCGAAACGGTTGCCGACGCCGAGCGAATCGCGCCCGACAATCCTGAATCGCTGGGCTTTCTGAGCCAGACCACGCTGTCGGTCGACGATACTGCCGAGATCATCGCCACGCTGCGCCGCCGCTTCCCGGTGATCACGGAGCCGAGCAGCGACGATATCTGCTATGCGACCTCGAACCGCCAGGACGCGGTCAAGGCGATCGCCACGAACTGCGATGCCATGTTGGTCATCGGCGCACCCAACAGTTCGAACTCGCTTCGCCTGGTCGAGGTCGCCGAGCGTCAGGGCATCCCCGCGAAGCTGATCCAGCGCGCCGCCGATATCGATATCGGTTGGCTCGATGGAATCGCCACGCTTGGCATTACGGCTGGAGCTTCAGCCCCGGAATTCCTTGTCCGCGAAGTCGTCGAAATGCTAACCGAGCGTTTCGATATCACCGAACGCGAAGTGGAAACCACGCGCGAGAAAATGCAGTTCAAATTGCCCCGCGGGCTCGCGGCCTAAAGAGCAGTCCGGTGGCAGTCTATACTCAGGTGTCTGCCGAACGGATCGCGGCGTTGCTCACGCGTTACGATGTCGGCACTCTAGTTTCCGCCAAGGGTATCGCCGAGGGCGTCGAGAACAGCAATTACTTGATCGAAACAACGCAAGATCGCTTCATTCTGACGCTCTACGAAAAGCGCGTCAATGCCGGCGACCTGCCGTTCTTTCTGTCGATGCTCGATCACCTCGCGAGCCGCTGCCAGCCTGTCCCCCCCGCACTTTCCGATCGCAAGGGCCGCCAGATCCAAACTTTAGCCGACCGGCCGGCATGCCTGATCGCCTTCCTTCCCGGCGTGTCGCCCGGCACGCCGACATCGGCTCAGGCGCGATCTGCGGGCGCGGCGCTGGGCGGGCTGCACCAAATGTTGGGCGATTTTAGAGGTGAGCGCCCAAATTCGCTTTCGCTGCCCGGCTGGCACGACCTTGCGACGCGATGCGGGAATGCGCTCGATACGATCGCCGCCGGGCTCGGGGACGAGGTGGCAGCTGAACTTTCATGGCTCGACATACACTGGCCGAGCGCCCTGCCGCGCGCCGCGATCCACGCCGACCTTTTCCCCGACAATGTGTTGATGCTTGGAGACGAGGTAACTGGAATTATCGACTTCTATTTCGCCTGCACCGACATACGCGCCTACGACCTGGCGGTAGCGCATGCAGCATGGTGCTTTACCGACGATGGCGCGGCCTTCGACGAAGCCGTTTCAACGGCGCTGGTTGCTGGGTACACCGAAGCGTTTGCGCTCACGTCCGAAGAACGCGCTGCATTACCAGTACTCGCACGCGGCGCGGCGCTCCGCTTCTTGCTAACCCGCGCATGGGACTGGCTCAACACCCCCGACGATGCACTGGTGACGCGCAAGGATCCCCTCGCCTTTCTTCGCCGCCTAGAGCAGTATCGCGCTTCCCCTCCCGAATTGTTCGCCGCATGAGCCTCGTCGAGATTTTCACCGATGGCGCATGCAAGGGCAATCCGGGACCCGGCGGCTGGGGCGCGGTCATCCGCTATAACGCGCACAAGAGGGAACTGTCGGGCGGCGAAGCGCACACCACCAACAACCGGATGGAGCTACTCGCGGCAATTCGAGCGCTCGAAGCGCTCAAACGACCTAGCCGCGTAACGCTGACCACCGACAGCAATTACGTCAAGGATGGCATCACCCGGTGGATTCACGGCTGGCAGAAGAATGGCTGGCGTACGGCGGCGAAAAAGCCAGTCAAAAATGCCGAGCTATGGCAGGAATTGCTCGACGCGGCCGCGCCGCACGAGATCGAATGGGCATGGGTCAAGGGCCATGCCGGCCATCCGGAAAACGAGCGCGCAGACATTCTCGCGAGCGAAGCGGCGCTGATAGCCGCCCAAGCGTGCGTCGATCGGAATTAGCCCTCATCGCAAACGATCGGGCGCATAAATCCGCGGATCGATCGCAGCAACCATGGAAGCAGCGGGTTCGGCGGTGATCAACGCCCTGGCGAGCGTGGCAGCCGCTGGCGCGGTCTGGATGCCGAAACCGCCCTGCCCCGCGCACCAGAAAAAGTTCCGGGCGAGAGGATCGAACCCATAAACGGGAAGCCGGTCGGGCGCAAAGCTTCGCAACCCCGCCCATTTGCGTTCAACAGCCTCGACCTTCCAGTCGACGGCGCTTTTAAACCGGGCGATGGCGATCGCAATGTCCATTTCCTCCGGCGCGCTGTCCCCCGGCTCTACTGCTATTTCGTCGTGCGGACTCAGCCACAGACGCCCGCCCGCCTCGCTCTTGAAGTAGAATCGGCCCAGCGCGTCGATGACCAGCGGCAACTTCTCAGGCGGAGCTGGATCGGTGCGCAGCTGGACCATAGTCCGGCGATAAGCGGTAATCCCGAGCGGCTGGATCCCAGCCATCGCAGCAATATCGTCCGCCCAGGCGCCTGCGGCGTTAATGACGACTTCTGCTTCGATCGCATGGCCGCGCCATCCGATGGCCCAGTTTTCCCCCTCATGGGCAAGCGCCTCGACACGTGCATTGCAACAAAGTTGCGATCCGGCGCGTTTCGCGCCGCGCAAATAGGCTTGGTGGAGCGCAGCGACGTCGATATCCGCGCAGCTCGGCTCGAACACCCCTTTTGTCCATCCGGGAGCGATGCCGGGAATGTGCCGTGCAATCTCCGTCGCCTCGAGTTCGTCGAGCACAACATCGCTGTCGGCAAATTCGGCGACAAAAACGGCAAGCGCCGATTGGCCGTCCGCATCGGCAATATGCAACGCTCCGTACTGATCGAGAAATGGCCGATCCGCGAATTCGGCCGGCGGATACGCGAGAAAATCATGCGAAGCGGTTGTCAACGGCTGGATACGCGGGCCGCCATAGGTTTCCGACCAGAAGGCGGCAGATCGGCCCGTGGCGTGATAGCCGGGAGCGTCTTCGGCCTCGAGCAATATCGTCCGGCCATATGGGGCAAGCTCGGCGGCAAGGCTCGCTCCCGCAATGCCCGCGCCAATGATTGCAAAGTCGAAACTCATGACCGGGGCGGTGCCTTCGCATCGAGGAAATCACGAATTTCGGCCATCATCCGGTTACGAATATTGTCGCGCTCGCGCAGAACTTCATGTGCTGCCTCGGGATTCATCACAAGCCGGACATCGGCGAGGCGGCTGGCCGCTTCACGGATCCCCGAAGCACTGACCAATCGATCATGCTGCGCGGCGACGATCAGCACAGATGTGGTCACGGCTTCGAGCGCGCCCGGCGCAAACATGATTTTCGATGACTCATAGGCGGCGGAGAGCCAGCGCCAACTCGGCGGGCCGAGCCGTAGTTCGGGTTTCTGGTCGAACCACCAGCTTTCATCGGCATAGCGTTCGCGATCATGGGTAAGGAGTTGCTGACGCGAACTGCCCGGCAAGGACGGGCGCTCGTTTGTTTTCCAGGCATGCCGGTCGCCCTTGCCAAAGCGGACATATTGGCGCGCGACAAATGCGGCGAGACGTTCGGGCAGCGGTTTGCTGACGACCTTCAGCATGGGTGCGCTCAGCACTGCGGCGTCGAGCCCCGGTCGATGATCGACGAGATAGCGCATCGCGATATGGCCACCCATCGAATGCGCGGCAATGACATGCGGGCCAGCCGCGGTCGCGCGCCAACGAGCGATAAATGCCTCGAGATCGGCGATCCATGGATCGAAACTCTCGGCATGGCCGATGGTGGGGTCGACCAGAAAACGCCCCGAGCCGCTTTGTCCACGCCAATCGAAACCGGTCAGATTCCAGCCTTCATCGTGCCATGCGGCAAGGCTTTCGAGATATTTCTCGAAGATGTCGCCACGGCCGACCTGGAAGATCATGCTGCCGCGGATCGCGCGTCTTGGCGGTGCCGGCCAACTCCAGCGGCGGTGATCCCATCCGTCGGGTGCGTGCCAGCGATCGATGGTCATGCCTTCAGGATAGGCGCGGGCGTTGAACTGTGGGTTTTTCATGGTCGCTGGTTACGGTTTAGAAAGCAGTAAGCTCTAGTCAAACACTCTATGTTGGTCGCCGCACCTCTTTTTTCCGCTTTGATCCTCGCTCCGGCCTTGCTTTTTGCGGCCTATGGCGACTGGTTGCGCCGCGATATTCCCAACAAGCTCAACCTGGCTATCGCGCTCACCGCGCCGATTTACTGGTGGGCCTCGGGTTTCTCCCTATGGCCCGAAATTGCGATCATCGTGGGGCTGGCGGCGATTTTGTTCGCACTATTCACCTTTGCCTTCGCCATCGGCGCGATGGGCGGCGGCGACGTCAAGATGATCGGCGCCCTCGCCTTGTGGATGACCCCGGCGCAATTACCGCTGGTGCTCGTAATCATGGCACTCACCGGCGGCGTGCTCACGCTCGCCATGCTGATCCGCCATCGTCTGGCCAAAGGCGGCAACAAACCGGAAATTCCTTATGGAATCGCTATCGCGGCGGGGGGGCTGTGGGCGGTCCTGAACGAGATTTTAACCATTTTGGCCGAAACGAACTAGCGGGTCGAACGAGACCCGACAGGAGGCAGATACCGTCATGGATGCACGAAAAGTCATTTTGCTCGTCGGCGCGCTGCTCGTAGCAGCCATTACAGCCTTTATGGCGCGCAGCATGTTCACCGACGCCAGCACGCCGGTAGCGGCCGCGGCCGAGCCTCAGGGTCCGATGGTGCTTGTCGCCACCCGCGCCCTGCCCGTCGGCACGATCATCGATGCCAGCAGCTTCCGCTATCAGCCATGGCCCGAGCAATTGATCGAGGGCAGTTATTTCCTGCGCGGCCGATCCGATATCGACAGTCTCATCGGCACCGTCGTTCGCAACGACATCACGGCCGGCCAGCCGATTACGCAGGGCGCGCTCGTGCGTCCGGGCGATCGCGGTTTTCTGGCGGCGGCGCTTGGGCCCGGCATGCGCGCCATCACCGTGCCAGTTTCGGCGCAAAGCGGCGTGGCGGGCTTCGTCTTTCCCGGCGACCGCGTCGATCTGGTGCTGACACAAGAGGTTCAAGGCGGCGGCGACGGTCCTCCGCTCTATGCCTCAGAAACCTTCGTCCGCAACCTGCGTGTCCTTGCGACCGATCAGCGGACGACCAACGAGCCCAATGAAGAGGGCGATGTTGAGGTCATCGTATCCGCTACCGTCACGGTCGAAGCCACACCGCGCATCGCCGAGAAAATCGCCGTCGCGCAAACTATCGGCCAGCTGTCGTTGTCGCTGCGTTCGATCGCCGACAATACGGCTGAACTCGAGCGCGCCATTGCGGCGGGCGAAGTCAATGTTCCGGAGGGCAATGATCCCAACGCCGAACGGCGGATGATGATCGAGATCGCCCAACGGCCGGTTGATACCGACACGACCTTTGTCACGGGTGGCGATGTATCACGCTTCCAGCGCCGCACCGTCCCCCGGACCGACGCATCGGCAAATTCGAGCCC
>CAYQVL010000033.1:0-9738 GCA_964420825.1 uncultured Sphingomonadaceae bacterium | reverse complement strand
GGACGAAGCCGGCGCCGGGCTGCGCCGCCAGAGCCGCGAGAACATCGCCGATGGCCGGAGCGACAGCGCGCGCCCCGGGTTCGAGATCGTTGCGCCATCGAGGATCGAGAGCGAGCGGCTCCGATAATGTCAACGCGCCGCCGTCTTCGCCGTCCCAGGCTGCGAAAACCGGTCCCGTCGCGACAACAACGCCCGGATTGACGAGCAGGAGCGGCTTGTCCGCGAGCGCATCGCCGGGCAGCTGGGTCAGCACGTCGCCCCTGGCTTCACCACGGCTGGTAAGCGACATGAGACAGGCCGGTACATCGGCGCCGAGTCCAGACGCTATGGCGATCAAGCGCCTGTCATCCATGGGCAGGCGCCATAGCCGGGCGAGCAAACGCAAGGCCGCCGCCGCATCGGCCGAGCCGCCGCCTATCCCCGATGCGACGGGCAAGGATTTGGTCAGATACAGCGCTGCTCCATCCGTCACTTCAAAGGCCATGCGCAATTCACGCGCCGCACGCAGCACCAGATTGTCGCTTTCGCCGGCAAGCGCATCGGCGAAGGAGCCGTCGATGGCTAGCGTCAGGTCCGCGGCCGGCACGGCGCTCAGCTCGTCGCCGTCGCGCGCGAAGGCGAACAGCGTATCGATCGCGTGATAGCCGTCGGGCTGCCGTTCGCGCACGTTGAGCGCGAGGTTGATCTTGGCGAAAGCGGTGTCGCGCAAGCGCTCGCCGCGCACCGTCATCAGGGCGAAGCGGTTTGGGCGCTCAGACCCAGATCGAGCTTTTCGTTAAGCCGCTCGAGCGCTTCGTCTTCGGCGGCAACAATCGCCGCCTGCCACGCGAAGCGCGCCTCGCGCCGACGCCCGGCCACCCAATAGGCGTCGCCGAGATGCTCGTTGATCGTCGGCTCGTCGGGATCGCCGAGCGCTGCGCGTTCGAGCACCGGGATCGCGCGCTCGACATCGCCCTGCACATAATAGACCCAGCCGAGCGAATCGGTGATCGAGGCGCTTTCGGGCTGGAGCTCGCTCGCTCGCGCGATCAGCGTTTCGGCGCGGGCTAGATCTTCGCGCCGTTCGAGCAGCGCATAGCCGAGAAAATTGAGCGCGAGCGGCTGATCTGGGGCAAGTTCGACCGCGCGATCGAGCACCGGCCGGGCATCGTCCCAGCGTCCTGCATCATGAAGCGCGCCGCCGTAAAGCAACCAGGCGGTCCATGGCGCGGCATCGCCGCCGGCGCGGTCGATCGCTTCGCGATAGGCGCCCGCCGCTTCGTCGAACCGGCCAAGCTGGCTGAACAGTTCGCCATAGCGCTGCCAATCGGCGGCACCGGCGCCGCGCGCTTCGACGCGCTGCGCCGCGAGCGCGAGCGCCGCCTCGCGATTGTCGGTTTCGGCAAGCAATCGCACGCGCGCGTCCTGCGCCTCGGAATAGAAGGGATCGCCCGCAGGAATACGATCGAGCGCCCCGATCGCCGCGTTATTCTGCTCATCGGTTTCGAGAATCGCGCTGGTTACCAGCCAGGCGACCGAATTGCCCGGCGCGAGGAAGGTCGCATAGCGCGCCAAAGTCACCGCCAGTTCGGAGACGTTGCGGCGATTGACGTCCGCCGCCAAACGAATGAAAATTTCCGCCACGCCTTGCGACGCGGTTTCGACGGCGCCCGTCAGCCGGCGCCGCCGCTCAATCTGCGCGCGCGCAATTTCGAGAGCCTGCCCCTCGCCCTGGACGAGGGTCAGGGCCTGATCGCGCCGCCTGGCTCCGGCGAGCGTCGCCGCCGCGGCGAGCCGCAGACGCAGCAAGCGCGCCGGGCCAACGCCGCGCAGCGCGGTCAGCGCCGCGACACCATCATCATAGCGCCCCGTCGCAAGCAGCAGCAGCGCGCGATGCTCGTCGGTATAGGCGGGAGCGATCGCGCCTTCGATTGGGCTGTCGAGCAGCGCGAACGGATCTTCATCCTGCGCGGCGAAGGCGATCCAAGCCCGCAATACCGGCGCCAGCGAAGCGAACAGCTCCTGCGCCTCGATGCGATCGACCACGCGCCGCGCCTCGCTCCAATCGCGTCCATCGAGCGCCTCGATCAGGAACAGGAATTCGCCATCGGGCGGCAACGCACCGGCCTGCTGAAGCGATTGCGCGGCCCGCAATGCCAGCGACCGATCGCCGACCGCGACGGCGCGGCGGTAGGCGCGCGCCGCCAGGGTTTCGTTGAACGGGGCCTGCGCGAGCGCGGCGGCGTAGCCTCGCGCCGCGACCTGAAGCTCGCCCGACGCATCGGCAGCGCGCGCCCTGGCGTAATCGGCGACGCCCGAACGACCGTCAACGGCCGCTGCCGGAGCGGCGAATGCGCAGCTTGCGGCCAAAGCCGCGACGGAGATGCGGGCGGATTGCTTACATATTGGGATAATTCGGCCCTCCACCGCCTTGGGGTACGACCCAATTGATGTTCTGGGTCGGATCCTTGATATCGCAAGTCTTGCAGTGAACGCAATTTTGCGCGTTGATCTGGAAACGCGGTCTGCCGGCATCGTCCTCGACCACCTCATAGACACCCGCCGGGCAATAGCGTTGCGCGGGCTCGGCATAAAGCGGCAGGTTATAGTCGATTGGGATATCGGGATCCTTGAGCGTCAGGTGGACCGGCTGGTCCTCCTCGTGATTGGTGTTCGACAGAAACACCGACGACAGCCGGTCGAAGCTGATCACGCCATCGGGTTTGGGATAATCGATTTTCTTGACCTGATCGGCCCGCCAGAGGCTCTCATTATCGGGATGATGGCCCATGGTGAACGGCATGCGCAGCCCCAGATGCTCGGCCCACATGGTGATACCGGCGAGGATCGTACCGCCGAAATTGCCGTATTTCTCGACCAATGGCACCGTGTTGCGGACTTTTTTGAGCTCTTTGTATACCCAGCTGCCTTCATAGGCCGCGGGATAGGCGGTGAGTTCGTCGTGCGCGCGGTCGGCATGGATCGCGTCGAACGCCGCTTCGGCGGCCATCATGCCCGTCTTCATCGCGGTGTGGCTGCCCTTGATCCGGGGGACGTTGAGGAAGCCGGCCGAGCAGCCGATCAGCGCGCCGCCCGGGAAGACGAGCTTTGGCACCGATTGCCAGCCGCCGTCGTTGATCGCGCGCGCGCCGTAGGAGACGCGCTTGCCGCCTTCGAGTATTTCGCGAATCGCCGGATGCCGCTTCCAGCGCTGCATCTCCTCGAACGGCGAAAGCCAGGGGTTGGCGTAGTTGAGCCAAGTGACAAAACCGAGCGCGACCTGGCCGTTTTCCTGATGGTAGAGGAAACCGCCGCCATTGGCTTCGCTGAGCGGCCACCCCTGGGTGTGAATCACGCGGCCGGGGGCGTGCTTTGCGGGCTCGATATCCCAAAGCTCCTTGACACCGAGACCATAGACCTGCGGCTCGCACTCGGCATCGAGTTCAAAGATGCGCTTGAGTTCCTTCGTCAAATGCCCGCGCGCACCCTCTGCAAAGAAGGTGTATTTGGCGTGGAGCTCCATGCCGGGCTGGTAATCGGGCTTGCGCGAGCCATCGCGCGCAATTCCCATATCGCCGGTCGCCACGCCCTTGACCGAACCGTCTTGGTTCCAGAGGACTTCGGCGGCGGCGAAACCGGGAAAAATCTCGACCCCCATCGCCTCGGCGCGCCCCGCGAGCCGGCGGCAGAAATTGCCGAGGCTGACGGTGTAGGCGCCTTTGTTGTTCATGAACGACGGCATCATCAGATGCGGCAGCGCATATTTCTTCTTTTCGGTGAGAACCCAGTGATGGTTTTCGGTAACCGGGACGTTGAGCGGGGCATCGTCCTCATCGCGCCAGTTCGGGAAGAGTTCGTCGAGCGCCCGGGGATCGACAACCGCGCCCGAGAGGATGTGCGCGCCGATCTCGCTGCCCTTTTCGAGGATGCAGACCGAAAGCTCCTTGCCCTGCTCGTCGGCGAGTTGCTTGAGACGGATTGCAGCCGACAGACCAGCCGGTCCCCCGCCGACAATCACCACGTCATATGGCATCGATTCCCGTTCGGACATGTTCGGCCTTTCTGCTTCAGCTGGCGCGCGCACTCCTATCGTCGCAGCCAGCGCTCAATCTGTCAGATAGTCACTGCCCGCCGATTGACCGAGCCGTCAACCTTAGAGCTATACGATCCCCATAGGCGGAGGCGATGGGGCTGAACGACGAGATCGAAAGCACGCTGGACTGGTGGAGCAAGGCCGGAGCCGATACGATTGTCGGTGACGAGCCGGGCAGTTGGCTCAAGCCGCCCGCCGAAGAGTCCAAAATTGCGGCGGCGGCGGCGGCGCTGGCCGATCCGGCAAAGGCTTCCGCGCTCCCGTCGACGCCCTCGTCGCTCGATGAATTCCGGCAGTGGATGCTTGACAGCGATATTGTCCCCGCGGCGCGCGCAGCGCGATGCGACGCCGAGGGCGATCCCTCCTCGGGCCTGATGATCGTTCTCGATATGCCCGAAGCGGGCGACGCCGAGGCCGGACATCTGCTCATGGGCGAGGCCGGGATGCTCTTCGACCGCATGCTCGCAGCGATCGGACGTGACCGCGCGTCGGCGTATCTCGCGACGATGTCCCCGGCGCGGCCGCCCGGTGGCGGCATCGACGACGCGCTCGAAGAAAAACTTGCCGAAGCAGTGCGCCGCCATGCCGAACTCGCCGCGCCGAAATGGCTGCTGGCGATGGGCGACGCGCCGAGCCGTGCGTTTTGCGGGGCCAACCTCAATACAGCGCGGGGAAAACAACCTATTCTTAACCATGACGGCGGCAAGATGGCCGTGATCGCCACGTTTCATCCGCGATTCCTCCTCCGGCAGCCCGCCTTCAAGGCGCAAAGCTGGAAGGACTTGCAGATGCTGAGTAAAGGAATGTCTGCGTGAAACCGATTCTGCTATCCGCAACCGCCCTGATTTGCCTTGCCGCCACGCCGGCGCTTGCCGATAGTGAATCGCCCCCAGCCCAGTCGGTTTCGGCCTCGAACGTCAGCTCGTATTCCGGCGGCGAACAGCTGAGCAGCCGCGAACGCGAAATCTATCGCGCAATCTTCGCCGATATTCGGGATCGTAGCTGGACAAGCGCGCAAAGCCGGATCGAAGCCGCTCCGGCGAGCATGCTAAAGCCCGTCGCACAATCCGAACTCTATCTGGCCGCAGGTTCGCCGGCGGTCCCGCTCGAATCGCTGGCGGCCTTGCTTGCCCAAGCGCCCGACCTTCCCGGCGCCGAACAGTTGACGCGGCTGGCGCGTACGCGCGGACTCGCCGAAGAGCCCGCGCTGCCCACAACACAGACGCTGCGCCGCTTGCCCGGCCCTTCGCGCCGCGGCCGCGCGAGCCCGGTTGGCGGCGACAGCGCGGCGCGCGCGCTCGTATCGCAAATCCAGCCGCTGATCGTCGCCGACAGCCCCTTCGACGCAGAACAGATCCTCAATTCGCAGGGCGACGCGCTTTCATCCGATGGCCTGACCGAGGTCCGCCAGCGCATCGCCTGGTCCTATTATCTGACCGGCGACGACCGCAATGCGAGCCGGATGGCGCGGCTGGCGCGGCAAGGCAGCGGCGATTGGGCCGTCCATGCCGACTGGGTCGACGGACTCGCGTCTTGGCGTCAGCGCGAGTACGACGGCGCCGCAGACGCCTTCGCTTCGGTCGGCCGCCGCGCTCCCGACAGCGAATTGATGGCCGCCGGCCTCTATTGGGCGGCGCGCGCTGAAATGGCCGCCGGACGGCCCCAGAACGTCCAATCCGGGCTGCGCACCGCGGCACGGATGACCGAAACTTTCTACGGATTGCTCGCCGGCCAGACGCTGAACGTCAATGCGCCCGATTTGACAGCAGCCATGGCGGTCACCTCCTCTCCCGGTGTGCTCCAAAGCGACCGCAACGCGCAGCGCGCTGGCGCGCTGGTGGAAATCGGAGAGACCGGCCTTGCCGAAAGCTATGTCCGCCACGGGGCGACAATAGCGCAGGGCAGCAACCATGACGCATGGCTGGCGCTCGCGGAGCAATTGCACCTTCCCAACGCGCAGCTTTGGCTGGCGCAAAATGCGCCGATCGCCCATCATCCGAGCGCACGCTCGCGCTACCCGGCGCCAGCCTATAATCCGGCGAACGGCTGGCGCGTCGATCGATCGCTCGTCTTTGCGCATGCGCTTCAGGAATCGAATTTCCGTCCCGACGCCGTCAGCCCCGCGGGCGCGCGCGGCCTGCTCCAGCTGATGCCGGGCACCGCGAACGGAATCGCGCGGCAACGCGGCGAAACCATCGACTCCTCACGGCTCAATCAGGCCGAGATCAACATCGATTACGGCCAAAGCTATATGGAAGAGATGCGCGACTATCCGGGCACCCAGGGCCTGCTCCCCAAGGTCATCGCGTCGTACAACGCCGGGCCGGGCGCGGTCGTCAATTGGGAGGGACGGCTGCGTGATCGCGGCGATCCGCTGCTCTATATCGAGAGCATCCCATTTTACGAAACGCGGGGCTATGTGCCGATCGTCTTGCGCAATTACTGGATGTACCAGCGCAATGCCGGCGACGAGACCGCCAGCCTGCAGGCGCTGGCGCAAGGCATGTGGCCGCGCTTTCCCGGCTCGTCGGGTCCGGTCGCGGTGAGACTTTCGGGCCAGGGCGGTTCGCGCATTGCCGATTGACGAGAGCGCGGAATTCGTCGCGGTCCGTATCGCGCTGCTGACCGTCTCCGACTCGCGCACGCGCGAGACCGACACGTCCGGCGATATCCTCGAGCAGCGCCTGACCGAGGCAGGGCATGTGCTTGCCGACCGGCGGATCGTCGCCGACGATATGTCGGCCATCGTCTCGCAGCTTCACAGCTGGATCGAGGATCCGCAGGTCGATTGCATCGTCACCACCGGCGGCACCGGCGTCACCGGCCGCGATATAACGCCCGAAGCGCTCGACCGCGTCCAAGACAAGCCGATTCCGGGATTCGGCGAGTTGTTTCGCTGGCTGAGTTACCAAAGCATCGGCACATCGACGGTCCAGTCGCGCGCCTGCGCCTGCGTCGCGCGCGACACCTATATCTTCGCGCTTCCCGGATCGAACGGCGCGGTCAGGGATGGCTGGGACGGCATATTGGCAACCCAGCTCGACAGCCGCCACACACCCTGCAATTTCGTCGAACTGATGCCCAGACTCAGCGAACGCTAGAATCGCGCATTCCATGCCATAACAGCATCATTGCCTCTCCGTATGTTCTTGTTATGTTCAGATCAGCGCTGTAAGCTGCCGCGATGGATTCGCAGGCTCGCACCGGCCGCGGCGCCCTGGCAAACGCCGTACCCACCCGCTTCAACCTCCCCGATCGCGAAGCCGATGGAGACTGGCTCGACAAACGCGGGGCGATCGACGGCGAACCCGCGCCGGTTCGCACGACGGTCACGATCGAACATCCCAGAACCATCATCACGCGCAACGCCTCGCCCGACATCCCCTTCGATCGCTCGCTTAACGCCTATCGCGGTTGCGAACATGGCTGCGTCTATTGCTTCGCCCGGCCCAGCCACGCCTATCACGATCTCTCGCCAGGGCTCGATTTCGAAAGCAGGCTGTTCGCCAAACCCGATGCCGCGGCGCTGCTGCGCGCCGAGCTCGCCAATCCGCGATACCTTCCCGCGCCGATCGCGATGGGCACCAACACCGATCCCTATCAGCCGATCGAGCGCGACTACGGCATCACCCGCGAATGTATCGCGGTGCTCGCCGAAACCCGCCATCCGCTGACGATCACGACCAAATCGGATCGCGTGACGCGCGATCTCGACCTGCTCGCCGCGATGGCGGCCGACCATCTCGTGGCGGTTGCGATTTCGGTTACCTCGCTAAATCCCGAGATTCACCGCACGCTCGAGCCGCGCGCGCCGTCGGCGCGCAAGCGGCTCGCGGCGGTCAAGGCGCTGAGCGATGCCGGCGTGCCGACCTATGTGTCGATCTCGCCGGTGATCCCGGCAATTACGGATCACGAGATCGAACATATTATCGAAGCGGCGGCCGAGGCCGGCGCACAGGCGGCGTTCTTCCTGCCCGTGCGGCTGCCGCACGAAGTCGCGCCGCTGTTCCGCGTCTGGCTCGACGAACATTATCCCGATCGCGCGGGCAAGGTAATGAACATCATCCGCTCGTTCCGCGAGGGCCGCGACAACGATCCGCGCTACTTTACGCGGATGCGGGGATCGGGGCCGTGGGCGGATTTATTGCGGACGCGGTTCGACAAGGCGTGCCGCAAACATGGGCTCAACCGCCACAAGATCGAATTGCGACGCGATTTGTTCCGGCCTCCGGCTGGGGTGCAGGGAGAGCTGTTTTGAGTGCAGTCCTCCCCGTTCCGGAGAGGGGTTTTACACACCCGCCAGCGTGTAATCCTTATACTCGTCGCGGATCTGGCGCTTGAGGAGTTTGCCGGTGGCGGTGTGCGGCAGGTCTTCGACGAACTTGACCTCGTCGGGCATCCACCATTTGGCGATCCTGCCCGTGAGATAATCGATCACGTCCTGCTCGCTCAGATCGGCGCCGTCCTTCTTGACCACGAGCAGCAGCGGGCGTTCGTCCCATTTGGGATGATAGACACCGACCGCGGCGGCTTCGGCGACGCCGGGGCAACCGACCGCCGCGTTCTCGAGTTCGATCGAGCTGATCCACTCGCCGCCCGATTTGATCACGTCCTTGGCGCGATCGGTAATCTGCATGACGCCGTCGGGATATATGACCGCGACATCGCCAGTGTCGAACCAGCCGTCTTCGCCGACGCATTTGCCGCTATCGTCCTTAAAATACTGGTCGATCACCCAGGGGCCGCGGACGTGCAGCGCGCCCGAGCTTTTGCCGTCGCGCGGCAGGGCATTGCCCTCGTCGTCGACGACGCGCAGTTCGACACCGAAGGGCGTGCGGCCTTGTTTGCAAATGATGTCGACCTGCTCGTCGAAGCTCATCTCGTCCCAGCCGGCCGGACGCGCGCCGACGGTGCCGATCGGCGACGTTTCGGTCATCCCCCAGGCATGGCTGACACGGATGCCGTTCTTCATGAAGCGCTCGACCATCGCACGCGGCGCCGCCGAGCCGCCGATGATGATATTCTCAAGCTTGCCATAGCCGACATCGTGCGCGTCCATATGGGTGAACATCGCCAGCCAGACGGTGGGCACACCGGCCGAATGGGTGACCTCTTCGGCGAGCACGAGGTCGCAAAGCACCGCGCCTTCGTTGACCGCGGAAAACACCATCTTCGATCCGGTAACCGCGCAGGCGAAGGGCAGGCCCCAGGCGTTGGCGTGGAACATCGGGACGATCGGCAGCATGACGCTGCGCATCGAAAGACCCATCGCATCGGGCAGGCCTTCGCTGACCGCGTGGAGGACGTTCGAACGGTGTTCGTAGAGTACGCCCTTGGGGTTGCCCGTCGTGCCGCTCGTATAACAGAGCCCGCAGGGATCGCGCTCGTCGCCATCAAGCCATTCGTATGCGCCGTCTTCGGCATCGACGAGATCGCTATAGGCCGGGTCGTCGCCCTCGCCATCGTATCGGATAAAATGCTCGACCGTCGCAAGTTGCGGTTTGAGCTTGGCGACAAGCGGCTCGAAAACCTTGTCGTAAAGCAGCACCCGATCCTCGGCATGGTTCATGATGTAGAGGAGCTGTTCTTCGAAGAGCCGCGGATTGACCGTGTGGACGACGCCGCCCATGCCGATGATACCGTACCAGCTGCTCAGATGGTAGCCG
>CAYQVL010000032.1:0-9817 GCA_964420825.1 uncultured Sphingomonadaceae bacterium | reverse complement strand
CGAAATGACGCGCCGCCTCGGCGTGCCCGGAGATCACGCCGACGGCTTTGCAGCCGAATATGTCGCTGCGCCGGCCTCGGCGTTCACGCGGACGCCAAAAGGGTATTCGATGGTCGAGGCGGCGACGCTGCCGTGCGCCGCGGTCACCGCGTGGCGCGGTCTGATGGTCGCGGCGCACACCAAGCCAGGCGATATCGTGCTGGTGGAGGGTTCGGGGGGCGTCTCGTTGTTCGCGCTGCAATTCGCCAAGGCGGCGGGCGCAACGGTGATTGCGACATCGTCGTCGAACGAAAAGCTCGAGCGGCTCAAGGGCCTCGGCGCCGATCACCTGATAAACTACAAGGAAAACCCGGATTGGGGAAAGGCGGCGCTGGCCTGGACCGGAGGGCGCGGCGTCGATCATGTCGTCGAGATCGGCGGGCCTGGGACGCTGACCCAATCGATCTATGCCTGCCGCGCGGGCGGACATATCGCGCTGATCGGTGTGTTGACCGGCGTTTCGGGCGAAGTGCCGACGGCGCTGTTCTTTTCGAAGAATTTGGTGATGACCGGGATCACCGTCGGCACCCATGCCGACCAGCGCGATATGATCGCGGCGATCGAGGCCAATGGCATCAAACCGGCGATCGACAGCCACTATCCGCTCGCCCAGCTCGCCGACGCCTTCGCGCATCAGGCGTCGCAAAAGCATTTCGGCAAGATCGTCCTCGATATCCCCGGCTAGATGTGAGCTTTCAGGAGGTTGTTCATCCGGCCTGACCGGGCCAGACTGATGTTGCGAGGGCCGATGGCCCTTGGCAATTCACCGTGCGCGTACAACACTGGATTGCCTCGCTGTGCTCGCAATGACGCCTGGTCGTCAGAGCACCAGCTTGCTGAACAGCAGAGCCGCGGCAAACGATGCGAGCGTCGCGCCGAGCACCGGCATCAGCGCGCGCCAGCCCATCTGGGTGAGCAGATCGAGCCGCGAGCGCATCGCCGTAGCGGTCACCGCCAGCAGAAGCAGTGCTTTCGACAAGATCAGGCTGATGTTCGTTACCTCGGCGGGCACCTCGACCATCGAATTGACCGCGACGACGACGAGAAACGCGGCGATAAACCAGGGCAGGGCAAGTTTGCGCCAGATCGGCAGCTTTGCCGCGCCCGCATCGCCATGTGCGAGGACGATCGAAACCAATGCGACGACGGGCGCAAGCAGCGCGACGCGGCTCAGCTTGACGATCGCCGCATAGCTTCCCGCCGCGTCCGAATAAGCATAGCCGCCGCCGATCGCCTGCGCGACGTCGTGGATCGACGCACCGATCAGAAAGCCCGCCTGACGGTCGTCGAGGCCGATTTGCAGGGCGATGACCGGATAGAAGGACATCGCCACCGCGCTGGCGAGCGACACGCCGACGAGCGTCAGCGCGAACTGCGCCTGGCTGAGCCGGTCGCGGCCGATGACGCCATAGAGCGCGAGCGCCGCCGAAGCGCCGCAGATCGCCGTGGCCCCGCCGGCGAGCAACCCGGCGGCGAAGGGCTGGCCCGCCGCGCGTCCCGCGAGCAATCCGGCGCCCATGGCTATAGCCATGACCGCGAGCAGCGCAATGAACGGCACCGGGCCGAGTGCGCCGATCTGCGCGAAGGTGACCTGCGTGCCGAGAATGACTATGCCCAGGCGGAGGAAGGTCCGCGAGACAAAATCGAGGCCGCGATGCGTGCGCGGATCGGCGGCGACGAAGTTGAGCGCCAACCCGATGAGCAACCCCATGAGGATGATCGGCATCGCGTAATTGTCGCTGAGCCACGCCGCGGCGAGGCTGGCGATCGCGCAGATCGCGAGGCCGGGAAACAGCGGCGCTTTGGGCGCGGGCGTGGCGCGATGCTGCGCCTCGTCGGCGAGCAGGAGCTCGCCATATAGATCGCCGGCATGGCGCTCGCTGATCGCGCTTGTCCGCATATCCGCCCCTTGATCGCGCCGGTTTCCGTCTCGGAGAACTGCCTAGCGACTATTGCGGCTATTGGAAGCCTCGCCGGATGTTCCATCGGCGGGTTCGCCGAGGCGTTCGCGGATCACAAAGGCCGGCCTTTTCGAGCTTACACCCAGGATTCGGACGAGATATTCGCCGCTGATGCCGATCGCGGCGAGGTTGGCGCCGCCGACGAGGAAAATCGCAACTAAGATAAAACCGGTGGTAATATCGCCCACAGCTCCGGCAAGGCGGGCGGCCAAAAGCGCCGGTACAGCGGCGAGGGCCAGCAAGATCAGGACCATTCCGGACCATGCCGCGACGCGCATCATGAAGCCGGAATTGCCGTAGAGGAGGTTGTTGAACTGACGCCATCGCGCGCGGAAGGTGTAGCGCGATGCGGGATAGGCCGACTTGTGGTGCGATGTTTCGACGGCGACGATGTCCGAAGTCACTTCGATTATCAGCGCGGGAATGAACGGCTGATCGGCAGCTCTGGCGAGCATGCCGTCGACGACGCGGCGATTGATCAGCTTGAGCGCCGATAGCGGCACCGTGTAACCGAGGACGGTACTGTCGAAGCGCTGCTTGATGCGGCTGGTCAGTTCGCGGCTCCACGAATGTTTTCGCTTTCGATGCCTTGCCGTGACCATGTCATGCGCGCGCAAGGCGATCAGTTTCGGAATATCTTCGGGCAGTTGTTGCAGGTCGTCGTCGATCGTGACGATCCATTGGCCCCGGCTTTGCGAAAGCCCGCCCATCACTGCCCCCGCTTTGCCAAAATTCTTGGTCAGCCGCACGACAAGGACGTTGGGGAGTTCCGCCAATTGCGGAAGCAGCGATCGGGTGACGGGGTTGGTCGATCCATCGTCGACGAGGATGATCTCATAGGATGCACCGACGCTATCCACGAAGACCCGCGTCAGACGGTCGACGAGTTCACGGAGCCGCGGCCCGCTGTCATAGACCGGAACGACGATGCTGTAATCGGGGGGTTGCGGGGAAAGCGTCATCGAATGCCGATCCGGTTCCTGACGCGCTCGATGAGCTTTTGGCGATCGGCAAGCATTGCCGCATCGCTACCCGAATAGGTCTGGCTCGCAACGCTGCTGGATAAGAGCGGGAGCAGTTCCTCAATCTCTGCGTGCGCCTTATCGGGCGGCACTGAAGCGGCGTCGGTTTCGAACGCATAGCCGAATGTCTCCATCAGCGGCGCGCAGGACAGTTCGATAAAACGGATATCGGCGCCGGACAGGCTGGTCTTATACTTGCCCGCATTGCCGCCGAGTACAGGCTTGGCCAGATTTTTCCATCCGGAGACCTTTCGGGCATTCCGCCGGACCCGATCATCGGCATGGGATTCGAGCATATTGCTGTCGAAATCGATGCCGATTGCGCGGCACAGCTTTCGCATCGAGGCTTCGGGTGCGGTTATCAGATCCTCGTACCGCAGGAATGCCGTGCGACCGCTCGACCGGATTTGACGGATTATCCGGAGCGACTCGCGCTGGTCGTTTCGCCAGGTGTCCACCGCCTCGGCGACGCCGCCTTTGGCTCGAAAGGTCGTGATCCAGCTTGCCGCCATGTCGCGCGGATCGCGAACCTGATAGACGAATTTCGCGTCGGGCCAGTTGGCGAGCAGGAAGGGCACGATCAGATAGGTGTAATTTTCCTTGACGAAACTGATGTCCTCGCCGGGCTTGCGTTCACCGGCGTAGAGATGCCGAAGTGCGCTGGCGATCGTCCGGTCGGGGCACGCACGGCGCAGATCGGCGGTATCGATCCGGCTATCCCAGTCGCCGATCATATGTGCCGCCGCGTCGACGAAATCGGTGACAAAGGCATCCCAATTCTCATCGCTCGATGTCGGATAGTAATTGTCGCAATTCAGACCGAACAGCCTGAACTGATGAGATGGCGGTGGCCCCGAGACCGCCCTATGGCCGCCGACCATCGAGGTAATCAGATTGCTTCCCGACCGCTCGGTACACAGCAAGAAGACGAATTCCATTGAACGAACTTCCCCGCATTGAGATTGCCCGGTTAGCTTGCATGCCGCGTCCGATCCAGTCAGTGCGATCAAATTATGCTCAATGCAACGCGTCGATCAGCGCGGCGTAGTTGCGTTTAAACAAAAAATGGGAGGGGTCGAAATGGCCGGAATACGAATTGAGAGAGTTCCACCGTTCGCGTTCTTCCTGCCGCCGGGCGTCCGAATAAGTGAAATAGGCAAGATTCGGTCGCGTCAGAAAATCCTGATCGGGCCCCGATCCGATCCGCGCGTCCACCGCGCCGCGATCGATTTCGGGGGTATAACCGAACGAGATCATCTCGGCATAGCAGAGAGCCTCGATCGTCTCCCGTAGCGAGGGCGAGAGCGCGTCGGTATAGCGGCCGACCGACTGCCCGGATACGCCGTTTACGGGGCCGAATGATGAATTTCCCGGCCATCGACCAAGACTCTTTTCGATCATTTCGCCGGCAGCGGGCGATGGTGCGATTTGGAGCCAGGCGGCCCAATCGGCGAGGCAGAATTCGGGACAATGCACGATATCTTCATAGCGTACGATTTTCACCAACTCATGCCCCTGCAACTGGTGCGCATAGGCAACCGACTTCCGCCATTGGCGGATCATCCATAAAATTGGCCGCGGCGTCCCGATAAATTGTTCGCCGTGGCGCTCATATAAGGAAGCAGCAACATCGCGAGGATCGCGAATGATCACGATCACTGAGAGGTTTTCACCGAGAAAATAGGGGATGTAGGATTCGGCGAGAACCTCTTTCCATGCAAAGAGGCAGGGCCTCCGCGACCCGTGCGTGTCGAAATAGTGCCGGACAAAAGCGATCAGCGAACCGCCGCGCCATTGCCCGAGCGATGCCGTCGTATCGGACGGCACGAAGCTGTACTCGGAGTAACCGGCAGCTTCCGTGAGCGCTGACCGGATGAATTGCGCGGAAAGATTGCGGTTCTGAAGATAGCGCGCGAAGCCGTCAGGATCGGACCAGTGTTCGCACTGTTCGTCGGAGAGCGGATAATCGAGGCCGTTCGCGGGCGCTCCGCTTTCGCGCAAATAATCGCGTCTGAATTTGATGAGCAGCGGCGATAGCGGCTGCGTAAAGGATTGCAGATCCGGCAGACCGCCGAGCAACTTGCCCAGCAATGTCGTGCCGGACCTGAGCATTCCGGTTACGAAGATGCCGCTATCCATGGGCTGTTCTGCCTCGCACCAATTGGGGCGGGGTCGGAGACGCGAGCAAGATATCAAGCGATTGCGGCCCGTGGTTCATCAACAAGTCGATGATTCCCATATGGCTTTCAAATCCGCCGGTTTGCTGAGTATATTCGGGGTGGCGATAGTCCTGGAACAGGACCTCGACGCCGCCGTGTTTCAAATAGTCGAGATCCATATAGGACCGGGCCGCCGGGCCGGTATAGAGGAGGGGGGCCGATCGCGCATTGCAGAGCTCGATGATCCGATCGAGACGGCCGGATTGGCGCCGGGGGATCGACGAGGCGAATCCGATTGGCGTCGATATGCCCATATATCGCGCATATTCGATAATTAGCGGAACGGTGAGGTCGATCAATCTTTCCGGTTTCGAAGCATAGACTTCGTGACAATTGCAAAGACATCTTCGAAAAACGGCGCCGCTGCGTAGTTCAATCGGATGGCTTGGAGATGCTTTCTGCGCCAGTGCGATTGATACACCAATTCGGTTTCGCGCAACGAACTTTCAAGGCGGGCGCTTCTGACCGGCACCGTGAGCCACATCGAGCCCGATCTGGTGCGGATCTTGTTGCGGTTGCGCCAGTCGTTCTTGGTATATTGCACGTCGTCCAGAAACATGAACTCGTCGCACAAAGCCATTTGCTCGAAATAGCCGAGCCACGGCAGATAGACGGGCTGCATGATCGCTATCGATTTCATCACACTCGCGGTCATGCAGGATGCGCTATCGATGCCGGAAGCGGAGGTAAAAATTCGCCGGTCATCATTGCTCCCATAGCGGCTGGCCGTTATCGCCTCCACCAAGCTTTTGTCCGAGCCCATGCGATAATCTGAAAATCAATAAGCGTCGGTGGACCATCGAGAGACGATAAGGGGACACCACCGCCGCATGTCGTCATTGACCTTTATGGCCTCTTGAAGCCGGAAAGTCAGGCCATCAACTTTCTGCGTGAAATGTCGCGCACCGCGTCGGCCAGATCGATATTTTCGTCGGAGCGGACATGCATAGCCTTTATCTTCCATCTATGTCAGCTCCGCCAAAAAAAAGGGCGTCTCCATATGCGGAGGCGCCCCTTTTTCTTATCGTTTTGGCTGGCCGTTAGGCCGACCGCGCAATTATTGCGCGGGTGCTTCCGCCGGAGCGGGTTCAGCAGCCATCGTGTCGTCGGTCATGGCACCGTCGGCGGGCATGGCGTCAGTCGCCATTGCGTCGTCGGCGGGCATGGCGTCGGCCGCCATCGTGTCGTCGGCGGGCAGGGTTTCTTCGGCCATTGCGTCGGTCGCCGCGGCGCCTTCGTCAGCGGTGTCGGTCGCCGTTTCAGAGCAAGCTGCCAGCGCGAAAAGACTCGCGGTCGCAAGCGCAAAGCTAAGTTTCTTCATTATATACTCCCATAGCATTATTGCAGGGTGGCCACAGGCCAATCCCAGCGCGTTCCCATAGCGCTGTCGCTGCCGGCGTCAACTTGTAAATCGATGCGCCCGGTAGCCGCGCCGGCACGATCCGACCGCGATATGCCTAGGGATTGGGGCTGTTTGGGGCAAAATTGGCCGCGCTATTTGCAAACACTGCGAGCATCGCCGTCCATGCCGCCACATTTTGCCGGAGTTGTGCCGGGTCGATCTTGTCGAGCGTGTCGTCGGGCGTGTGATGAAGGTCGAAATAGCGCGTACCGTCTTGCTTGAGATCGATCGCCCAGACGCCGCTGCCGACGAGCGGGCTGGTGTCGGCGCCGCTGGTCGCGGTGTCGGTGCCGCGCGAGATGCCGAGCGGAGCCAGTACGCGGCTCAATCTGTCGGCATCGGCTGAAGCGCCCTCGGGAAGGTTGAAATCGACCTTCCACACCCGGTCGGCTCCGAAATCCGATTCGGAGGCGAGCGCGTGGAACTCGTCGCCATGCGCTTCGAAATACGCTCGCGCGCCATAGATGCCCACTTCCTCGGCACCGGCCCAGAGCAGCCGGATCGTCCGACGGGGCTGTTCACCGCTCTCGAGGATGCGATGCGCGGCGGCGGTGATGATGCCGCAGCCCGAGGCGTCGTCGATCGCGCCGGTGGCGAGATCCCAGCTGTCGAGATGGCAGGCGATGATAATAATGCCTGCGGCGGGATCGCTGCCGGGCACTTCGGCGATGACATTGCCCGATTCCTGCTCACCGAGCCAGCGCGGCGTCAGCGTCAGATGCATCGATACCGGGCGGCCAAGCGCGAGCATGCGGTCAAGATTGTCGGCGTCAGGGTTCGAGAGCGCGCCCGCCGCGATCGGCTCGACGCCCTCTTCCCAGGTCGTCCCGCCGGTATGCGGATTGCGGTGGCTGTCGGTGCCGACCGAGCGGATGACGATCGCCGTTGCGCCGCGCTGCGCGGCGAGCGACGGCGCGTTCCAGCGCGTCGGCCCGGCAAAACCATAGCCCGACCCGTCCTGCGTGCGCTCCATATGATGGGTGACATAGGCGATCTTGCCGGCCAAGCTGCCCATCGGCGCGGCGCGGAGCGCTTCGACGCTCGCGAAGCCGACGATTTCAGCGGTCAGTCCGCTCGCCGGCGTAGCCGCGCTGCGGCCGAGCGCGGTGACATGCATGGCCTGCGGATAAGGCGAGACGATCGCGGCGGTCTCGGCGCCGCGCACCCATGTCGGCATCCGATAGGGTTCGACGGCGACATTGGCGAAGCCGAGTCCGTTCAGCCGCTGCGCCGCCCAGGCGCGTGCGCGCGCTTCGGCTTCGGTGCCCGCCATGCGCTGCCCGATCTCGGTGGTCAGCCCTTCGGTGATCTCATGGGCCAGCGTGTCGTTGTGCCGCGCGTCGTCGCGCATCGCGGCGATATCGGCATCGCTCATCTGCGCGGCGGCAATCGAGGGGAGGGCGGCGGCGCAAAGTGCGAGCGGGAGGAATAGAGTTTTCATGCTGGTGCCCTAGCGGCAGCTTGCCCGAATGGAAACGCAGCATCGCCCCGCGCTAGTCGAAAGGGCATTCTGCTTCGACGAATAACAGGAAATCGGCGAGGCTTTGGGCACCTCCGGCCTTTACGGATATTTTTGCGCCGCCGTCTGTTTCCAAGCTCGCCGCGTTCGCCTACATCGCGCTCAAATTCATCCCGCATATACGGAGTTTCGACCAGCCATGGCCGCTCAATATTCATTCGTCATGAAGGGCATGTCCAAGACCTTCCCCGGCGCTAAGAAACCTGTGCTCGATAACATCCACCTGCAATTCTATTCCGACGCCAAGATCGGCATCGTCGGCCCCAATGGGTCGGGCAAGTCGACGCTGATGAAGATCATGGCCGGGATCGACACCGAATTTCAGGGCGAAGCCTGGCCGGGCGACGGCGTCACCGTCGGCTATCTCGCGCAGGAGCCCGAACTCGACGCGAGCAAGACGGTCAAGGAAAACGTCATGGACGGCATCCGTCCGGTCGCCGATCTCGTCGATCGCTTCAACGAGATTTCGACGCTGATGGCCGATCCGCCCGAAGATGCCGATTTCGACAAGCTGATGGAGGAAATGGGCGAGCTTCAGGAAAAAATCGACGCGGTCGATGGCTGGACGCTCGACAACCAGCTCGAAATCGCGATGGACGCGCTGCGCTGCCCGCCCGGCGACAGCGGCGTCGAAATGCTCTCGGGCGGCGAGAAGCGCCGCATAGCGCTCTGCCGTTTGCTGCTCGAAAAGCCAAGCATATTGTTGCTCGATGAGCCGACCAACCATCTCGACGCCGAAAGCGTCCAGTGGCTCGAAAAGCATCTCGTCGACTATCCGGGCAACGTCATCCTCGTGACGCATGACCGCTATTTTCTCGACAATGTCGTCAACTGGATCCTCGAACTCGATCGCGGACGCTATTACACCTATGAAGCCAACTACTCGGGCTATCTCGAGAAGAAGTCCAAGCGGCTCGACCAGGAGGAGCGCGAGGACAAGGGCAAGCAAAAGGCGATCAGCCAGGAGCTCGAATGGATTCGACAATCTCCGAAAGCCCGCCAGACCAAATCCAAGGCGCGGATCAAGGCTTTCGACCAGCTCGTCGAGGCGCAGGAAAGCCGCACGCCGGGCAAGGCGCAAATCCTCATCCAGACGCCCGCGCGGCTCGGCGGCAAGGTGATCGAGGCCGAGGGGCTGACCAAGGCCTATGGCGAAAAATTGCTGTTCGACGATTTGAGCTTTTCGCTGCCGCCGGGCGGCATCGTCGGCGTCATCGGCGCAAACGGCGCGGGCAAGACGACGCTTTTCCGGCTGATCACCGGACAGGAAGAGCCCGATAGCGGCAAGATCGACGTCGGCGACACGGTCAAGCTCGGCTATGTTGACCAGAGCCGTGACGACCTCGATCCCAGCAAGAATGTATGGGAGGAAGTCTCCGACGGGCTCGATATCGTCACGCTCGGCAAGCATGAGGTAAACACGCGCGCTTATGTCGGGGCGTTCAACTTCAAGGGCCCCGACCAGCAAAAGAAAGTCGGCCAGCTATCGGGCGGTGAACGCAACCGCGTCCATCTGGCGAAGATGCTCAAGGAGGGCGGCAACGTCCTCCTGCTTGATGAGCCGACCAACGATCTCGACGTCGAAACCCTGCGCGCGCTCGAAGATGCGCGCGAAAGCTTCGCCGGCTGCGCCGTCGTCATCAGCCATGACCGCT
>CAYQVL010000031.1:0-9848 GCA_964420825.1 uncultured Sphingomonadaceae bacterium | reverse complement strand
TCGATGACTTCGCGTGTGAGCGTCACTTCGAGCGGTTCGTCTCGGCCCGGCCGCACAAGGCGCAGTTCGATCGTCGTGCCGGGGCGTCCGCGCATCTGTTCGACGGCCTCGTCGAGCGTTCCGCCGAAGATCAGCACGCCGTCGAGATGGGTAATATAATCGCCCGACTGGATGCCGGCGCGGTTGGCCGGCGTACCCTCGAACGGCGCGATGACCTTGACCGCACCGTCTTCCATCGTGACGGTAAGGCCTAGGCCGCCATATTCGCCATCGGTTTGCGTGCGCAGCCGGTCGAAATCGCTCGCCGCGAGGAATGAGCTGTGCGGATCGAGGCTGCTGAGCATCCCGTCGATAGCGCCGCGCATCAAATCCTCATCGCTGACTTCATCGACATATTCGGCGCGAACGCGCTCAAAGATATCCATGAACTGGTCGAGTTCGCGATAGGTATCGGCATCGACGGCGGCGAGAGCCGAAGTGAACGCGGGAATCAGCGCCAGCGCGCCTATGGCGCCGATTGCGGAAATGAGGGGTTTTGCCATGATTCTATGCTCTCAAAAATGCTTGATCCGTCAATAGCGCGTTTCGATTCTCCGGGGAAGTCTAAGCGACAAGCAGTTAACCGCCGCTGACAAGCGACGAAATATCCACTGGCCGGCCATCGCGGCGCAATTCGATGGTGACCGTCGGCCGGTCGTCGCCTGCGCGGCCGATCGGCGCCCCTTGGCGGAGGACATCGCCGACGCGGACATTGATCCGGTCGAGGCTGGTGATCAGCGTCGTCCAGCCGCCGCTATGATCGATGATGACGATCTTGCCATAGCCGCGAAACTCGCCGGCATAGCTGACCCGCCCCGCAGTCGGCGCGATGACCTGCGCGCGCGGCTGCGTGGCGATGGTCAATCCGCGCGACCTGACGCCGCCGTCGGATAGCTCGCCCAGACCCTCGACGACTTCGCCCATGACGGGAAGGCGGTAGGGCGGATTGCGATCGGCGCGCCGCGCCGCGGCTTGCCGGCGCGGCGCGCTAGCCTGCTCGGGGCGCGACGGCCGGAGGCGCGGACCCGGAAGATCAATGAGATCGGCGCGAATTTCGGCCTGACGATCGAGTTCCTCCATCAGGCCGCGAATATCGCGCGCATCCTCGCCGAGCGCGATGACACGATCACCTTCGAACATCGCCGAACTGGCGAGCTGCCTTGCGCGTTCGAGCGACGCGCGTTCGAGCCGCGCCAATTCGGTGCGGCGATTTTCCAGCCCGACCTGGCGTTCGGCGAGGACGGCGACGGCGCGATCGGCCTGGAGCCGTAAATTTGCGCCGCGGACGACTTCGGCGCGCAAGACGGCGGTGCGTTCGCGGACCGCCGGCAAGGTAGTTGAAAACAATGACCGGATATGGACGAGATCGCTGATGCTGCCCTGCTGGACGAGCGCGAGCGCCGGCGGACGCCGCGCCATCGTCTGCAGCGCGGCGGTGAGCTGGATAATCGATCCTTGGCGTTCGGCAAGCCGGGCGCGTTGTTCGGCGCGCAATTGCTCTATCAGGCGAATGCGGCTTTGCGCGGCGGACAGATCGGCTTCGGCGGCTTGCACCTGCGCGGCGGCGGCAGCTTCGGCGGCGGCGGCGCGTTCGGCTGCATTGCGCGCGGCCGCCGCCTGGGTCTCGAATTGCCGGGCACGCTGGCGGGCGATGGCGCGTTGACGGATGGCCTCCTGCAACGTTTGCGCTTCCTCTGCGCGCGTTCTTGTCTGGGCTAACGCCAGCGGCGTTAGGACAAGCGCGAACAGCGCGAACATGGCAAACAGGCGCAACAGCATCGCGCTACCCTTCGCGATGATAGGGGTGGTTGGCAAGGATCGAGCTTGCCCGCCACAGCTGCTCGGCGAGCATGGCGCGCACCATCAGATGCGGCCAGGTCGCCTTGCCGAAGGCGATGAGAAGATCCGCGGCATCGCGCTCTTCGGTTTCGAGACCGTCGGCCGCGCCGATCAGGAAGCGGATCTCGCGCACGCCATCGTCACGCCAGCGCGCGATTTGAGCGGCCAAAGCCACCGAGCCGAGCTGCTTGCCCTTTTCGTCGAGCGCGACAGTCTTGCTTTGCGAAGCCGCCCCCGGAAGCTTGCCGCCGCTATCGGGCAATTCGGTAATCAGCAGCGGCCAGCCAATGCGTTTGACATAGCGTTCGACCAGTTCGGCTTCGGGCCCGCGCCCGATCTTGCCGCGAGCGATAATGTGCAGCGAGAGACTCAGCTGTCGTCTTCGTTTTCGATCTCGCCGAACGCCCACATCCGTTCGAGATTGTAGAAACTTCGCACTTCAGGGCGGAACAGGTGGATGATAACGTCGCCGGCGTCGAGCAGCACCCAGTCGGCGACCGGCAGGCCTTCGATGCGAACCGGCCGGCCGAATTCCCTCTTGATGCGTTCGGCGAGATGTTCGGCGACGGCCGCCACATGGCGCGTCGATCGGCCGCTGGCGATTACCATATAATCGCCGATAGACGATTTGCCGGCGAGCGGGATCGACGTCACCTCTTGCGCTTGATCATCGTCGAGCGATTCCAATATTAGTTTGTGAAGGGCGTCGGCCTGGCCGTCATCGGTGATGGGAAGCGTTACAGCGGGGGAAGCGGGCAAGATGGTTCCTATCTTATGCGCCGCCGCGTGACGGCGTCACGCGGGGCTGTCTCTTGATATATGCGATGCCAATGCGGATTGTCGCGCCGCAAACGCGTTGCGGATCGGGGATCGGGTCGAAAGCGCAGAAACACAAGCGCCGGCGGTCTCCAATCGGTCCAGTATCGCGACTGGCTTGCGGGCCGGACGAAGCGCCGCAGCCAAGTCATGGCCGGAGCGGCCCTGACGGGCGAATCATAGCCCGGCCTCGCGATCACGGCAATCACAATGTACCGGGCGATTCTCCGCCAGGCTTTCCAGCGGTGCAGCTGGGCAAGATTGTCAGCGCCCATCAACCAGATGAAGCGGCGATTGGGGTAGCGGCGGATCAGCTTTTCGAGAGTATCTACGGTGTAGCGCGTGCCGAGCTGTTGTTCGATCGCCGTGGGGTGAATTCGCGTGCCGCGCGCCTGTTTGCGAGCTGACGCCAGCCGCGCGGACAGCGGCGCCATGCCGCTTTCCGATTTGAGCGGATTGCCCGGCGACACCAGCCACCAGACTTCGTCGAGTTTAAGCGCATCGATCGCGAACAGGCTGATCGACCGGTGTCCACCGTGCGCTGGATTGAAAGAGCCGCCGAGCAGGCCGGTCAGCGTCAAGGCCGGATCGTTCCTTGGCCGCGGGCGATCCATTTGTACGTCGTCAGGCCTTCGAGCGCGACCGGCCCGCGGGCATGGAGGCGGCCGGTAGAAATGCCGATCTCCGCGCCAAGGCCGAATTCGCCTCCATCGGCGAATTGGGACGAGGCGTTGTGCATGACGATGGCGCTGTCGACGCGATTGAGGAAAAGTGTAGCGGCCGCGGCGTCATCGGTAATGATCGCGTCTGTGTGGCCCGAGCTGTGCCGCGCGATGTGCGCGAGCGCGGCGTCGAGATCCTCGACCATCGCCACCGACAAGACAGGTTCGAGATATTCGGTGTCCCAATCCTCGGGCGTCGCTTCGGTTATGCGGTCGTCGATTGCCTGAATGGCGTGATCGCCTCTCAATGAGCAGCCCGCGCCAATCAGGGCATTGAGCACGGTTTCGGGTTCGGAAAATTCGCAATCGATGAGCAATGTTTCCATCGCGCCGCAAACGCCCGGGCGGCGCATTTTGGCGTTTACCGAGATTTGCGCCGCCATATCGGGATCGGCGAGGCGGTGGATGAAGGTGTGGCAAATGCCGTCGAGATGAGCGAGTACGGGGATGCGCGCTTCGTCCTGGACGCGAGCGACCAGCCCTTTTCCGCCGCGCGGCACGATGATGTCGATAACCCCGCTCGCGCGCAGCATTGCGCCGACGGCTGCCCGATCGGTCGTCGGGACGAGCTGGATTGCGTCTTCGGATAGCCCCGCCGCCCGCAGGCCTGCCACCAGACAGTCTTGAATCGCACGGTTGCTGGCGACAGCCTCGGAGCCGCCGCGCAATATCACCGCATTGCCCGCCATCAGGCACAAGGCCCCGGCGTCGGCGGTGACATTGGGCCGGCTCTCATAGATGATTCCAACCACACCGAGCGGGACGCGAACGCGGCTCAGCTTGAGGCCATTGGGCGGTTCACTGTCGTCAATGATTGCGCCAACGGGATCCGCCAGTCCGGATATCGCCTCGATCGCGGCAGCGATGTCGTCAATGCGCTCAGGGTCGAGCTTCAGCCGGTCGAGCAATGCCGGAGTTAGCCCATTCTTCTTGCCGCGCTCCATGTCCTGCGCATTGGCCGCGAGGATCTCGGTTTTCTGCGCGCGCAGCGCCGCAGCAGCATGGCGCAGCGCAGCGGTCTTGGTCTCCGTCGAAGCCCGGGCTACGGTCGCCGCGGCTGAGCGCGCGCGCCTTCCCATATCGTCGATCAATTGTTCGGGGTTTTGTAACGTGCTTTGTTCGTTCATTGGCGCGCCATACCATGCGCAAAGCGAGGCGTGAACGGGTATCGACGGACACGGCCGGTGCGGGTTAAGAGGCGGCGCGAGGGGGCGGCGCATGGACAATGATATCGAAGGCATCGGCGCGGCTATCACCGGCGGCCTGACGGCGCGCGCGATCGAACCAGGCCATGGCGAGGGGCAGGGCGAACACCGCGAAGCGCTGTGCGCCAATTGTTCGGTGCCGCTGGTCGGCCCGCATTGCCATTTTTGCGGGCAAAAGGCGCATGTCCATCGCAGTATTGCCGCAATCGGTCACGATCTCATCCATGGCGTCCTTCACCTTGACGGGAAATTCTGGCGGACTTTGCCGTTGGTCGCATGGCGACCGGGAGAACTGACGAGGCGCTATACGCATGGCGAGCGCGCCAAATTCGTCTCGCCGCTGGCGATGTTCCTGTTCGCCGTGTTCACGATGTTCGCGGTGCCGGCGATTTACGGTGTGTCGCTGACGAGCCTTCAATTCGGCGAGGAGGAGGTCGGACAGTTCGGGATTGATTATGCCACCCAGGCGATTGATGCCGAGCTCGCGACAGCGCGCGAGGAACGCGACGAGCTGTCAGGCGAACTGGGCGCGGGCATGTCGTCACGGCGCCTCACCCAACTCGATGCCCGCATCGCCGGACTCGAATCGGACCGGCAGACGGTAACCAATATCGATACCGCGCAAAGCGAATTTGCACTTATCGGCGATGGCATGCCGGAAACAGGCTGGGCACGGCTCGACCACGGCATTGAGAAGATCAACGACAATCCCGGGCTCGCTCTCTACAAGCTCCAGGCCAATGGCTATAAATTTTCGTGGCTGCTGATCCCGCTGTCGGTGCCCTTCGTCTGGATATTGTTCTTCTGGACGCGGCGGTTTCATCTCTATGATCACACGGTCTTCGTCACCTATTCGCCCGCATTCATGTCGCTGCTCGCGGTGGCGTTGACGATCGCCGGTTTTGCGGGCCTTGGCGCGCCTTGGATCGGCCTCGCTGCGGTCATAATCATCTATCGCCAGATCAAGGGCGCCTACCGCTTGCACTGGGCGAGCGCGCTGATTCGGACCTTCCTGCTGACCAATTTTTGTTTCGTAACCGCGAGCTTTTTCTTCGTCCTGCTGCTTGGCATCGGCGCGCTGGGCTGAAGAAAAGCCTGCCAGAAGCGGGATTTTCCAATTCCGTCCGGCAACGCAGTTACGCCCCTTCGGGCGCGGGATCGCCGAACGGACGTTTGGGCCTTTTGGTATTCGGAATGCTCGATCCGCCTGTCGTCTGCGGTTTGGGCTTGGAATTGCGATCCGAATCGCGGTCGATATCCTCGCCCGCAATAGCCTTTTTCGATTCCTCGCCGGTCAGCGTCTCATATTCGAGCAACGCCTGAGCGAGCTTGTGAAGCTGATCGAGATTGTCGGTCAGCACCTGTCGCGCCCGGCCCTCGGCTTCCTCGATCAAACGGCGGACCTCGGAATCGATCAGCTTGGAGGTTTCTTCGGAAACCGATTGGTTGCGCGCGACGCTGTGGCCGAGGAATATCTCTTCCTGATTATCGCGATAGCGCAGCCAACCCAGTTTTTCGCTCATGCCATATTCCATGACCATCGAACGCGCCATGTCGGTCGCTTGCTGGATATCGTTCGAAGCGCCTGTGTTGAGCGCATCCTCACCATAAATCAGCTGTTCGGCGATGCGGCCGCCGAAGCAAAGGGCGAGGCGCGCCTTCATTTGCACCATCGACATCGAATAGCGATCGCGATCGGGAAGGTTCCAAGTGACCCCAAGCGCGCGGCCGCGCGGAATGATTGTCACCTTGTGGAGCGGATCGCAGCCGGGGACGTGGAGAGAAACCAGAGCGTGACCCGCCTCATGATAGGCGGTCGAACGTTTTTCCTCGTCGGTCATGATCATGGATTTCCTTTCGGCTCCCATCATCACCTTGTCCTTGGCTTCTTCGAACTCGGCCATGGCGACGAGACGCTTGCCTTTGCGCGCTGCGAGCAACGCCGCCTCGTTGACGATATTGGCGAGATCGGCTCCCGAAAATCCCGGCGTGCCGCGCGCGATGGTCCGCGCATCGACATCGGGCGCCAACGGCACCTTTTTCATATGGACTGCTAGAATCTTCTCGCGACCCTCGATATCGGGGCGCGGGACGACGACCTGGCGATCGAAGCGGCCGGGACGCAAGAGCGCAGGATCGAGCACGTCGGGGCGATTGGTCGCGGCGATGATGATAACGCCCTCATTGGCCTCGAAACCGTCCATCTCGACGAGGAGCTGGTTCAGTGTCTGCTCGCGCTCGTCATTGCCGTTGCCGAGGCCGGCGCCGCGATGGCGGCCGACCGCGTCGATTTCGTCGATGAAGACGATGCACGGCGCGTTCTTTTTGGCCTGTTCGAACATGTCGCGGACACGGCTGGCGCCGACGCCGACGAACATCTCGACGAAGTCCGAGCCGGAAATCGTGAAAAAGGGCACTTCTGCTTCGCCGGCGATGGCGCGGGCGAGCAGAGTCTTGCCGGTGCCGGGCGAACCGACGAGCAAGGCTCCCTTGGGTATCTGTCCGCCAAGCCGCGAGAATTTCCCGGGATCTTTGAGGAACTCAACAATTTCCTGCAGCTCTTCACGTGCCTCGTCGATGCCCGCGACATCGGCAAACGTGACCTTGCCCTGCTTTTCGGTAAGCATCTTAGCCTTGGATTTGCCAAAGCCCATCGCGCCCGACCCGGCGTTTTTCTGCATTTGGCGGATAATGAAAAAGGCGATGCCGAAAATCAGGATGAAGGGCAGCAGATTGACCAGAATATACGTCCAGATGCCGGCCCGCTCCTCGGGGCGCCCCTGGATTGAGACATTGTTTTCGCGCATCGCATCGACGGGAATAGCGACGCCGGGCGGCAAATCGGTGCGAAAGCTGCTCTGATCGGTCAACGTGCCGGTGATGAAGCCCTGATTGACCTCGACCTGCTCAACCTGACTGTTCTCGACACTATCGAGAAACTCGGAATAGCTCAGCGAATGGTCGGCGGCTGCCGCCCCGCTGTCGAACATCGTCACAAAAAGGACGAGCGCGAGCAGGATTCCGGCCCAGATAAACAGGCTCTTGGCCCAGGGGTTTGTGCCGCCTTCTTGCGGATCTTTCGGTTCATTCATCGCGATTTGGCCCTTTTGTTACAGCCAAAATAGGATTTTGCGTGGAAAAGACAATTGACGCGTACAAATGAATATCAGGTGAGCGGGACAGTTCAGCCCGTATTGCGCGGCGGTGCGGGCGAAAATCTCCAGGCTGGTTTACCGGCTGCCGGCTCGGGAACGCACTGCACTCCGCCCAAGGTTGCACTTTCGCCATTGCCCAGGCTGACGAGGAGGGCATCGAGGGCAGGGCCGCGCGGCTCGATGCCGTCGTCGACGCGTCGAAGGCATAACATGACCAGCCGGCGCATAATTTCGGGCGGATAGCCGATGGAGCCGAGAACGATCGCATCTCCTTCCGTAGCGACGACGGTTTCGGCTTCTCGTCTGACGATCCAGCCGAGCGCATCGCTCGCCTCGCGCAGAGCGTTGGTGCTGCGCATCAGACGCCCGGCGTCAAAGTCCGCCAAGTCGCCAATCGTCTCGCGCAGCCTGACGCGGTCAAAGCGGGGGTCTGCGTTGCTTGGATCGTCGATCGCCTCGATGCCTCGCGCGACGACAAAGGCCGACAGCTCCGCCTTGCGGATCGCGAGAAGCGGGCGGACAATCCGCTCGTTGATGGGGCGGATCGCTGACAATCCGTCGATCCCGCTGCCACGGAGCAGCCGCATCAATACGGTCTCGAGCTGGTCGTCGGCATGGTGAGCGGTGGCGATCCAGCCCAGATTTTCGCGCGCCCGCCAGTCTTCGAGCAGGGCATAGCGCGCCTTGCGCGCTTGCGACTGAAGGTTGCCGGTGATCGGCGAGGGGGGCGAAAGGATGGCGTGCGGGACGCCAAGATCGCGGCATATTTCCCCGACATATTGCGCCTCATCGGAGGCTTCGCGCCGCAATCCGTGATCGACCGTGGCGGCGGCAATATGGTTTGGAAAGCCGGCATGCGCGAGCAGAAGCAAGGCAAGACTGTCGGGGCCGCCCGATATGGCCAATCCTATCCGCTCGTGCTCGCCAGGCGCGCCGCCGGTAAGTGTCGCAACCGCGACCGCAAAGCGCTCGATGAGGTCAGGTGCAGCCGTAACTAATGCCTCGCTAGCGGCAATTTGCCGCTTCGCGCGCCGACGGAACCAGTTCGGCGATCGAGCTGCGCAAATCGGCGCCATAGACTTCCATCAATTCATCGAATGCGAGGCAGGCCCGATCGTTGTAATTGAGTTCAGTCAGCGCGACGCCGAGAAAGAACAGACTGTCGGCGGCGCGCTCGCCATTGGGAAGCTCTTGGTAGTTGCGGACGAATATCTCGGTCGCATTGGCGGGTTTGCCATCGTCGAGATAGGCGCGGCCGAGAAGGTTACGCGAATAGCTCTCGAAACGATGGCCAGGATAGCTCTCGACCGCACCGCGCAACTGACGGCGCGCGGCCTCGTAATTGCCGTCGCGCCACAGACGATAGCCGCGGACATATGCGGCCTCGCCGGGATCGCTGGGAAGCGCCGGTTCGGCGCCTTCCGGTCCGATCGGCGCGCCGATCGGGGGCGTGGCCTCTACCGCTTCCGGCTCGTCCTTGGCTTCGTCAGGGGTTTCGTCGGCGCCGATTTGGGGTGGGGTTACGGATGGCGGCCGCGCCGTGCCGCTGGTTTCGAATTCGCCGAGCGGCCCGGCCGGTGCCCGCAAAGCTTCGACCGAAGCTTGCAACTGACGGATCAAATAGCTGTTTTCCTCGACTTGCCCGGTCAGCGTGGCGAGCTGGCGTTCGAGCGCGTTGACGCGGTCGGTAAGGTCGGTGATCGGTGCCGAAGCAGGCGATCCGGCGGCCGACGGATTGGCCGCGCCGGGCTGTATCTCGGCTTCGAAAAATTCCGAATTCCCGCCCGGGAACACGCGTCTCTGAATGGCCCGGACCTCGCGCTCGATACGGTCGATCCGCCGGTCGACCTCGGCGCCCTGGCCGAGCGCCGGCGTTGCCGCGGTGGTGAGCAGGATCGCGGCAATCAGCAATCGGCGCATGTCAGTGGTCCCCTGTTTTCCAAACTGTATCATGGCGATCATGCCCCGCCTATCCTGTCGCCAACATGAAGCCCGGCTGCTGCCGCCGCCTACTCGTCGCCGGACGGCCGCGCGGGCGCGCGTCGCGCGGCAAGATCGGCGGGCAATAGGCT
>CAYQVL010000030.1:0-9935 GCA_964420825.1 uncultured Sphingomonadaceae bacterium | reverse complement strand
AGATCGTCACATTGTCGCCGATCGTCGCGGTCTCGCCGATCACCGTGAAACCGTGATCGATAAACAAGTCGTGGCCGATCTGCGCGCCGGGATGGATGTCGATCGCAGTCAGGAAGCGCGACCAGTGATTGACCAGCCGCGCGAGGAAGAACAACCGCATGCGAAACAGCCGATGCGCGAGCTTGTGATAGCAATAGGCCCAGACACCGGGATAGAGCAGCACCTCGGCGCGGCTCCGCGGCGCAGGATCGCGAGCCTTGATCGAATCGAGATAGGCGAACAGTCTGGCCATCAAGTTACTCCGCATCCGTTTCCGGTTGCAACGCATGTAGCGTCTTTCCCGGCCGCTGCCAATTATGCGGTCGCTATGCTGGGGTAAAGCGGGACTTTCGTCGCGACAAAGCGAATCTGTCTTGCCGCCGTGGCGGTTCGGCCCCAATGGCGACTCGCGGCGCCGTGAAATCGATCGCGGCCGCTTGGAATGCGCTTCGATGCCGGATTTCCTGACGACCGACCTCCCCGCGCTCCTGCCCTTCATCGCCATCGGCTTTGGCGCGCAAATGGTCGACGGCGCGCTCGGCATGGCGTTCGGGGTCATCACCAACACCTTTCTCGTCGGCGTGCTGGGGCTGACTCCGGCCCACGCCTCGGCCAAGGTCCATGTCGTCGAGACCTTCACGACGGCGATCTCGGCGGCGAGCCACATGCTGCACGGCAATGTCGATCGCAACCTGTTCCTGCGGCTGCTTGTGCCCGGCGTGATCGGCGGCGCGACCGGCGCCTATCTGCTGACCCAGATCGACGCGGCGGTCGTCAAGCCGTTCGTGCTCGCCTATCTGGTCGGCATCGGCATCTATCTGCTTGTCCGCGGCCTGCTCTATCCGCCCCAGCATCAGAAGCCCAAGCTTGTCGAACCGCTGGGCCTGATCGGCGGCTTTCTTGACGCTGCGGGCGGTGGGGGCTGGGGCCCGGTCGTGACGTCGAACCTGCTCGTCCAGGGTGTCGAGCCACGCAAGGTCATCGGCACGGTCTGCACCGTCGAGTTTTTCCTGACGCTGACGATCTCGGCGACCTTCATCTACCATCTCGGGCTTGCCGACTTTGCCGGCCCGGTTGTCGGGCTGCTGATCGGGGGAGTGGCCGCCGCGCCGTTCGGCGCCTTCCTGGCCAAGCGGATCCCGACCAAGCCGATGCTGATCCTGGTCGGCGTCGTGCTGACGATCACCAGCTGTTACGGCATCTATGCCGCGCTTGCGGCCTGACGCGACCGCCTCGCTTGCCATTGAGGAAAGCGTTTACTACCTTTGGATTAATTCAAAGGGTCGATTTTCATGGCCGCCTATCTCCCGACGCTCAAACAGCTGCAATACCTCCTCGCGCTGCGCGATCACGGCCATTTCGGCAAGGCCGCCGAGGCTTGTTTCGTCACCCAGTCGACACTTTCGGCCGGGCTGCGCGAACTCGAATCGTTGATCGGCATCACGCTCGTCGAGCGCACCCGCCGCGTCGTCCGCTTCACCCCGCTCGGTCTGCGCATCGCCGACAAAGCGCAGCGGATATTGCGCGAAGCCGAGGAGCTTGCCGAGATGGCGCGCGCGGCGGGCAAACCGCTTTCAGGCGAAATGCGGATGGGGGTGATTCCGACGATAGCACCCTTCCTGCTACCACGCATCCTGCCGAAATTGCGCACCGACTGGCCTGACCTCAAGCTCTTCCTGCGCGAGGAAATCAGTCCGGCGGCCTGCGATTCTCTCCATCGCGGCCAGGTCGATTGTGTGCTGCTCGCGCTGCCCTATCGCTGCGGCGAGGTCGACAGCGCCGAGCTGTTCGCCGACCGGCTATTCGTTGCCTTTCCGGCCGGCGAGCAATCGAGCGCGGCCAAGGAGATCGCGCCTGAGGGCATCGACGAGACGCGGCTGCTTCTGCTCGAGGACGGCCATTGCCTCAAGGATCATGCGCTCGCCGCCTGCAACCGCCCCGAGCTGCGCGCCGAGGCGAGGATGATGGGCACGTCGCTACACACGCTCGTGCAGATGGTCGACAATGGCCTCGGGCTCACCATGCTTCCGGAAATGGCGATCGAAGCGGGCATATTGGAGCATACCGGCATCGTCGCACGGCCGCTCGACGCCGATCATCCGGCGCGGACAATCGCGCTCGTCTGGCGCAAGAACAGTCCCCGCGAGAAGGATTTCCGGCTCCTCGCCGAGGCGCTCAAAACTTACCGCTGATGCTTGACGAGCGCGGCAGGTTCGGGCCAGAGTTGGCTGACCGGGAAACCGTTTATCGAGCCCGTCCGTTACTCGAATAAGATTTTTTTTGTTAATTAAATCATTACCAGGAGAAGAAATTTGTTCACGTTCAAGCGAGTCATCAGCACCTCGAGCATCGCGCTTGCGGCTTTCGCCATCGGCGGGCAGCCGGCTTTCGCGCAGGACGCCGAATCGCCTCCCCAAGGGGCAGCCGGAACGGAAAGCGTCACGACGGTCGGCGGGGCCGAGATGCTGCCGACGCGCAATGTAATCGAGAATGCGGTCAACTCACCGATCCACACGACGCTCGTCGCGGCTATCCGCCAGGCCGAGCTTGCCGAGACGCTCTCTGCGCCGGGACCGTTCACCGTGTTCGCACCCACCGACGAAGCCTTCGCGATGATCCCCGCGGAAACCGTGGCGGCCTTGATGCAGGATGCGGCGCGGCCGCAGCTTCGCCAGATCCTGAGCTATCATGTCCTTCCCGGGGTGCATGACGCGGCAAGCCTGATGAGCGAGATCGAGGCCGCAGGCGGCGAGCTTACTCTCACAACGGTTGAAGGCTCTCCGCTAAAGGCGTCGGTCGTCAACGGTGCGGTCGCGCTCAGCGATGAAATCGGCAGCATCGCCTATGTCACGCAGACCGACATTCGCCAGTCGAACGGCGTCGTTCATGTGATCAACGGCGTGCTCGTACCCAATCCCGATATACCGCAACCGGCCGAGCCTGCCGATGCAGCAACCGGCGGCGAGGATAGCGCTTCGCACGACGGCTAGGCGCACGCAAAAGTTATCGATCGGATCGAAATGGTAATGGGGCGTCGCGCATGCGGCGCCCTTTATTATGACCAGCGGTCGCGCCGCTCGGCGTCTGCGCGACTGGCGTCGATCCACCGTTGTCGTCCGTCTGAGAATGTTTCACATTTCCAGAAGGGCGCATCGGTCTTGAGCCAGTCGATGGCAAAATGCATTGCCGCGATCGCCTCATGGCGGTGCGCCGACGCAGCGCCGACAAAGACAATACGATCGCCCGGAACCAGTTTGCCGAAACGGTGAATGAGCGTCAGTCCGGCGAGCGGCCAGCGCCTTGCGATGCTCTTGGCGAGGGCGCTCAGCGCCGTCTGCGTCATCGCCGGATAATGTTCGAGCTCGAGCGTGACGAGCCCGCCATCGCCGCGCACCAGCCCGGTAAAGCCGGCCACCGCGCCGCCGCCTGCACGCTCGAGCCGGGCGATTTCGGCGGCGCCATCGAAATCCTCCGCCTGAACGCAAATCCGCGGGCTCATCCGCCAGTGACCGGCGGAAAGAATGCAACCTCCGCGACCCCGGCAAGCGGCGCGTCGAACGCGACAAAACATTGGTTGGCCGCCGCACGCACCCTCGATCGGTCGGCAAAGGCCTGGACGTATCCGTCACCGCGCGTTTCAAGCCAGTCGATCAGCCCGCCTATCGTCTCGACGGTACCCGGCGGATCGAGCGTCTCGCCGGCCTTGCCGATCGCCTCGCGGACCCATGCGAAATAGAGAATATCGACCGCCATCGGGTCAATCCATATGCTTGAGGCCGGCGCGCAAATAATCCCAACCGGTGATCATCGTCAGCCCTGCGGCTATCCAGAGCGAGGTCAGCGCAACCGTCTTGACCCAGAAAAATTCCGTCCAGCCTGCATGGATAACGGAGCCAGCCAATATCAATGCGCCGAGCGAGAACATCTGGATTCCCGTCTTCCATTTGGCGAGCTGCGAAACCGGCACCGAAACGCTGAGCCCCGCGAGAAATTCGCGCAGTCCCGAGACGATGATTTCGCGCAACAGAATGATGAGCGCGGCGATAACGTTCCAGCCGTCGATATCGCGCGTGAAAACCAGCATGAGGATGGCGGAGGCGACCATAATCTTGTCGGCGATCGGATCGAGAAACATGCCGAGCTTCGACACCGTACCCTGCGAACGCGCGAGATAGCCGTCGAGATAATCGGTCAGTCCGACGATACAGTAGACGATGAATGCTACCAGATAGCCGAACCATCCGGCCCCCCACAGCAATGCTACGAGCACCGGCACCGCAAAGATGCGCGAAAGCGTCAGCAGATTGGGAAGCGTCAACATGGTCGGCACCTGTCTAACGCCTTTTGCGCGCGGCACAAAGTCAATGCGACATTCGCTTGCGGGCAATCCATGTCAAGCGAGGCCCTTGGCGGGCTTCCCCTGCTGGTCTATGCCTCCGCCCCAGCGCCCCGCGAGATCCTCTTGCCCTCCCCTCGATAAGGCACGCATGCAGATTTCCCTCGCTCTTCTCGGCAAGCGCCGATTTGCTCCGCTCTTCGCCACGCAGATGCTCGGCGCGTTCAACGACAATCTCTTCAAGATCGCGATGGTGCTGTTCGTCACCTATCAGATCTACAATGACGAGGCGATGGAAGCGCAGTTCAGCGCGGTTTCGACCGGACTCTTCATTCTGCCCTTCTTCCTCTTCTCGGCGCTCGCCGGCCAGCTCGCCGACAGCCACGACAAGGCGAAGATCATCCGCATTGTCAAAACCGCCGAAATCTTCATCATCGCGGTCGGCGTTACCGGGCTCATGCTCGGCTCAATCCCGACGATGCTCGCGGCGCTGTTCGCGCTCGGGCTGCAATCGACCTTCTTCGGGCCGATAAAATATGCGCTGCTCCCGCAGCACCTGCCCAAGGACGAAGTTCTCGGCGGCACCGGCCTGATCGAGGCGGGAACCTATGTGGCGATCCTCGGCGGCACGATCATCGGGGGGGTCATTTCGGTTCACTGGGCGGCGGCATTGGCAATGGCCGTTGCGATCGCCGGCTGGCTTTCGGGGTGCCAGGTCCCACCGGCGCCGCCGGCAACCAATTGCTCGCCCGTCGACTATAATATCATCCGTTCGTCGATCCGTCTCGTCTCCGAAACGATGCACATTCGCAGGCTATTCCTTGCCATTGTGGCGATCAGCTTCTTCTGGACGATCGGCGCCGTGCTGATCGTCGAATTTCCGCCGCTGGTGAAGAATGTCATCCATGGCGATCCAACCGTCGCCTCGCTGTTTCTCGCGATATTCTCGATCGGCGTCGCGGCCGGATCGGTGATCATCAACCGCTTGCTCAAGGGCGAGGTCTCGGCGAAGTTCGCGCCAGGCTCAGTGATCGGGATGGGCGTCTTCATTCTCTATCTCCACTATGTCGCCCGCCGCTGGCCGGAGATTTCGGGCCCGTTCATGGATTTCACGACCTTCCTCGCCCACCCGCTCGCGCCGCAACTGCTGATCGCGCTCGGCGGCATCGCCGTCCTCGGCGGCATGTTCGTCGTTCCGCTCTATGCCTTTTTGACGACCACCGTCGCACCCGACCGGACCGCGCGGACGGTGGCGGCGAACAACATCGTCAATTCGGGCGCGATGGTCATCGGATCGGTGCTGATGATGGGGATCGCCGCGCTTGGCGTTTCGGTGACCGAGGCCTTGCTCGTGGTTGCGGTAATGTGCGTGGGCTCGGCCTATACCGCCTGGCTGCTCCACAAGGCGTGCGATATTCCGCTGCCGGGCGCGGCGTCCGAACCGGCCGAGTAAATCAGCCCAGAAATGTCAGGAAGAAGACGAAGCCGCCGGCCCAGGTGATCGTGAACAGCCGCGCGTTTTCGGCGAGTTGGCTGCGCCTCGGCATCGGCGGACGGCGTATGCCGAACCAGTCGGCGGGCAGGTCTCGCTTGATCAGCGCGGCGGTGAGCGGCGGGTAGAGCGAATCGGAGGGTGCGGTGGCCATGACCGCATCTTAATCTTTTGTTTACGATCTTGTTTACACCCAAAAGGGGTTAAACGACGCGGTTAACCCGATTGTCCCGCAGTGGGACGGCAGGCAATCCTATCAGCCGTTAAATCAAGCGGTTATTCGCACAGACGATCGGCGAGCGCGAGGCAGTTCCGCGCCTCTTCGAGGTGTAAACGTTCGGCCATCTTTCCGCCGACCCTGAGCACGCCCTTGCCGGCGTTTTCGGGAGCATCGAACGCCGCGACGATCGCGCGCGCCTCGGCGATCTCGTCGGCGCTCGGCGCGAAAACGCGGTTGGCGATGTCGATCTGCGAGGGATGGATCAGCGACTTGCCGTCGAAGCCGAGCGCCCGCCCCTGCTCGCATTCGTTCGCGAACCCGGGGTCGTCACGAAGCGCGTTGAAAACGCCGTCGATCGCGGCGCGGCCATGCGCGCGCGCCGCCGTCACGGTCAACGCCAGCGCGGTCTGAAACGCCTCGCGGCGCGGGGTCGCAACGGCGCGCATTTCCTTGGCGAGATCGTTGGTACCGACGACGAGCGCGGCAAGGCCGGCGGCCGCTGCGATTTCGCCGATGTTGAGGATCGCGAGCGGCATCTCGATCATCGCCCATACCGGCAGGCCGCCCGCCGCCGCGCAAGCGATATCGCCGGCGCAGGTGACCTTGGGGAGTAGGATCGCATCGGGCCGCGCGGCGAGCGCCGCGTCGAGATCAAGGCCGCCCCACTCGCTGTCGAGCGCGTTGACGCGGACGACGATCTCGCGCGCGCCATAGCCGCCCGCCCGCACCGCCGCGGCAACGCTGCTCCGCGCCTCGGCCTTGACATCGGGCGCGACCGCGTCTTCGAGATCGAAGACGAGGACATCGGCGTCGAGCGATTTCGCCTTCTCGAGCGCGCGCGCATTGGCGCCCGGGATATAGAGGCAGGAGCGACGCGGACGGAAAGCGATCTTGGTCATGGTTCCTCTATCGGGCAGTTGCAGCTGCAAACCAAGGTTGACGCAAACGTCAACTGGCGCGACAACGGATGGCGAACGCAATCCAAGGAGAGCCCCGATGACCGATGCCGTCCTTACCAGCGCCGAAGACGGCGTCCTCACGATCACCATCAATCGCCCCGAAGCCAAGAACGCGATCAACCGCGCGGCGGCCGACGGGCTCGCCGCGGCGCTCGACGAGCTTGACGGCAATGACGATTTGCGCGTCGGCATCCTTACCGGCGCGGGTGGCACCTTCTGTTCGGGGATGGACCTCAAGGCGTTCCTGCAAGGCGAATTGCCCGTCGTCAAAGGCCGCGGTTTCGGCGGCCTGACCGAAGCGCCGCCGGTCAAACCGCTGATCGCCGCGGTCGACGGCTATGCGCTCGCCGGCGGTATGGAGCTCGCCATCGCCTGCGACCTGATCGTCGCCAACCGCGAAGCCAAATTCGGCATCCCCGAGGTCAAGCGCGGGCTTGCCGCCGCCGCCGGCGGTCTGATGCGGCTACCACGCCAGATCAATCCCCGGCTCGCGATGGAACTCGCGCTGACCGGCGAGTTTATCGACGCCGAGCGCGCGCACGCCATCGGCCTCATCAATCATATCACCTTTGGCGCCGCGATTGAGGGGGCGAAGGAGCTGGCGGCCAAGATCACCGCCAACGGCCCGCTCGCCGTGCGGCTCAGCAAGCAGGTCATGGTCGGCTCGGAAAACTGGTCGAACACAGAAATGTGGGCGAAACAAAACGAAGTCATCTCGCCGATCTTTACCTCCGAGGACGCCCGCGAGGGCGCCGCCGCCTTCGCCCAGAAGCGCAAGCCCGAATGGACGGGGAAGTAACAAACCGCCTCAGGCAAAGCCGAAGCGATTGCCTTTTTCCTCGGTCGTTACCACGATCCTTGCGCCGAGCGGGTCACTTTCGACCGTCCGCGCGAGCGTTTCGGCGTCGCGGTCGTTGGCGAGGAAGACTTCGCCGCTGCCGGTCAGCCGCCCATAGACTATGGCGAGTTTCGGCCCTTCGCGGCCATGATGGACGGTATAGGCCTCGATGACCGCCTCGCCTTCGGCGCGGCTCGTCCAGCGCGGGGCTTCCCAGCCATCGATCTCGGCCTGCAAGCCCGATGAGTGAGCATCGCGCCACGGCGCCGGCGTCGTCGAGTAAACGCCGGCCGAGGTCTTCGTCAGATAGCCGCCATTGGCGCTGACCAGCCCGAAATCGCCGCGATTGGCGCGCAATCGCACGACCATCTCGGCGATCGCGTGCATCGCATAATTGTTGCCCGCGCCGCCGAAATAGGGGAGCCCGCCGGTCAGCGTCAGTCCGCGCGGATCGCCGGGCGCGAGGCCGAGACCGTCGATCGCGCTGTTGGACACGGCGATCGGGAAGCAGCTGTAGAAATCGAAATGGCCGATATCGGCGACGGCGACGCCCGCGCGCTCGAGCGCCGCCGCCGCCGCCATCCGCGCCGCGGGCGACGCACCGACATCCCGGCGTTCCCAAAAGGGCCGCTCGACGAGATCGCAGGCGCCGTGGAGGAACACCCATTGGCCTTCGGGCACTCCGAGTTCGCGCGCCTTGGCGACCGAAGCGAGCAGCAGCGCCGCGCCCTGGTTGACCTTTTCCTTGGCGACGAGGCGGATCGGATAGGGGGTGACGATCCTGCGGTTCTTTGCCGTGGGCGTAGTCAAGGCGTCGCCATCCATTGGCTCGACCGCCTGCGCACTATAGCGATTGGCCGCCGCGATATCGGTGAAGGGCGCGAACAGTTCACCCATCGCCCGCGCGTAATCGGCTTGCGACAGACCGAGCCGGCGGCGGCGGGCGCTTTCGGCGAGCGCATAATTTTCAGGCGCGCGGATCAGCTGATGGCCGACCATATCGCGGTTGAGCAGGCGCTTGTTGTCGGAGAGCCGGCTTTCGAAGGGAGCGTCGATATGCTCGTTCCAATCGGCGGTGCCGCCGCTGCGCTGAAGATGGGTGGCGGTCGACAGGTTTTCGGCGCCCGCGAGCAGCACCATGCTGCACTCGCCCGCGGCGATGCGTCCGGCGAATTCGGTGACGAGCCGTTGCGGCGATTGCCCGCCGACATCGTCGTACAGGACATAGCCCGGCGCGATATCGAGGCGGCGCGCCACCGACCAGGGAAAGGCGTCGCTCTTGCCGAAGGGCTGGCCGAGCACGGGCGAGACATCTTCGAAGGTGCGCACTGCGGCGACCGCATCGACATGACCGGCGAGCGGCTCGCGCGCGCCGGCATCGGCGAGCGCCGCCGCGCCGGCCCTGGCGGCAAGCTCGTAATTGGCGAGCCGCGCATAGTCCTTTTCGCCGACACGCTCGGTGAACTGGCCGGCCCCGATCAGCACCGGGATCGCATCGTCGATGGTCATTGGGCATTGTCTCCCGCGCAACTGGCTGCGCTCGCCAAATATACGTCACAGGTTGACGCGAACGTCAACCGACGCGACAAGGCGATCAAGCAAAATCTCAGGAGACCCGGCCCATGAAGACGCGCATCACCGAGCTGTTCGGCATTGAGCATCCGATCATCCAGGGCGGCATGCATTATGTCGGCTTCGCCGAACTCGCCGCCGCCGTCTCCGAAGCGGGCGGGCTCGGGATCATCACCGGACTGACCCAGAAAACGCCCGAGGATCTCGACAAGGAGATCAAAAAGGCGCGCGAGCTGACCGACAAGCCGTTCGGGGTGAACCTGACCTTCCTCCCGGCGTTCACCGCCCCGCCCTATCGAGAATATATCGACGCGATCCTCGCCAACGGCGTCAAAGCGGTCGAGACCGCCGGGCGCAACCCCGAGGAGCATCTGCCGCGGCTCAAGGAAGCTGGCGTCAAGATCATCCACAAATGCACAAGCGTGCGCCACAGCCTCAAGGCGCAGTCCATCGGCTGCGACGCAGTCAGCGTGGACGGG
>CAYQVL010000029.1:0-10000 GCA_964420825.1 uncultured Sphingomonadaceae bacterium | reverse complement strand
CTTATTCCCTCGCATTTGCGCGCGCGGCAGAAAGCGCATTGGGCGTCGATGTTCCGGTCAGAGCCCAGTGGTTGCGCGGGCTGATGGCCGAAATTGAACGGATCGCCAATCACATCGGCGACATCGGCGCTGCTTGTAATGATGCGGCCTTCGCCTTGATGCACGCGCACACCGCTGTCTTGCGCGAGCGAGTGTTGCGTCAGTCGCGCATCTCTTTCGGCCACCGCCTGATGATGGACACCATAATTCCCGGCGGGGTCGCGGTAGACCTGGACCCGTCCGGCATCGAGGGTATTCGATCGCTTTTGGCGGAGATTCGCCATGCCTTTCCCAAGCTGGTCGAACTATACGACGATACCGCGTCGCTACAGAACCGCACCGTCGGCGCGGGCACGCTTTCGCACGCCCTCGCGCGCCAATATGGCTGTGGTGGATATGTCGGCCGCGCGTCTGGACGCGCCTTCGATGCCCGCCGCAACCTGCCCTATTCTCCCTACGATGAACTCAAGTTCGAGGTGCCCTGTTTTCAGGAAGGCGATGTAAACGCCAGACTCTGGGTTCGAATCCGCGAAGTTGAACAGAGCCTCGGCCTGATCGACCAGATCCTAGGCGGAATGCCGTCAGGCGAGATATCGGCCCCGCTTGGCGAGGTTCGCGAATCGCGTGAGGGCATCTCTCTGGTTGAAGGGTTTCGCGGTGACATCTTGTGCTGGCTCCGCCTCGATCCATCAGGAACAATCGCCCGCTGTCATTTGCGCGATCCATCCTGGTTTCAGTGGCCGCTGCTCGAAGCTGCTATCGAGGGTAACATCGTTGCGGATTTCCCGCTCTGCAACAAATCGTTCAACTGCTCCTACTCGGGGCATGATCTATAGGACGTGCCGATGCGTAAGCTGCTGCTCGAAAGTCTGATCCGGCGTCCGCTGACCGAAGAGCGGCCGGAACTCGATGGGATCATGCTTGGCGAGCTCGCCGCAGCCGTGGGACGGTCGGCGCGCGGCAAGCTTGGGCGCAGCCTTTCGATCCGCGAAGTCGACGCCGGCTCCTGCAACGGCTGCGAACTCGAGATCCACGCGCTCAGCAACGCCTTCTATGACATCGAACGATTCGGGCTTCGCTTCGTAGCGTCGCCTCGTCATGCCGACATCCTGCTCGTCACAGGTCCCGTCACGCGGAACATGGCCGAAGCACTTCATCGCACTTATGACGCAATGCCGTCCCCCAAATGGGTGGTTGCAGCGGGAACTTGCGCATCCGACGGAGGCTGTTTCGCCGGCAGCTATGCCGTATTGGGCGGCGTGTCGGCTGTACTGCCGGTCGACCTCCATATCCCCGGATGCCCACCATCGCCAGAAACCCTGCTCAAGGGCCTGCTGGCGCTGATCGAGAACGCCGGGCAGGGTATTTCTTCGCCATGAATCATCGGCCGACAATGCCATCAGCAAGGGCGTTTGCACAGTGACGCCGCCGCCCACCCTGCACTCATGGTGAGCGGATATTTTGGCTGTTCGCCGGCAGGAGCAATCGGTTGGGGCTTATTGATATGCATCGGCGCGGCCTAATTCGGCGCGAACGCACCGGCTCCGCGACAGACGTTGTAACGAGAATGCAGATAGATACGCTGCAGCGACTACTCGAATGGCGTGTTAACTGTTCTCGTCCGAAGGCCGACTCAGCGAATAATTCCCGATCCAACAAGAACTGCCATGGTCACGAGCTCGGTGGCGCTCGATGTCATGGCCGCGATTTGCACCGGCTTAGCCATGCCAACGAGGAAAGGCCCCAAGACCGCGCCGCCACCGAGTTCCTTTACCAGATTTGCCGAGATGGTGGCCGATTGGAGACCAGGCATGACGAGGACGTTGGCGGGGCCCGTGAGCCGCATGAACGGATAGTGGCGCTGCATCATGCTATTGAGCGCCACATCGGGTGACATCTCACCCTCATATTCGAAATCGACGCCTCGGGCATCGAGCAGTGATACGGCCTCGCGGGACGTTTCGAGCCATTGTCCTCTCGGATTTCCGAAAGTGGAATAGGATAGGAAGGCAACGCGGGGCTCGTGGCCCATCCGGCGCGAAATGGCTGCGGTTTGCTCCGCGATATCGGCCAGTTCGGATGCGGTCGGGCGCTCGTGGACCGTTGTGTCCGCGACGAAGACGGTGCTGTTTCGTCCCACAAGCATATGTACTCCGAACGGCAAAAGCCCCTCGGCTGGGTCGAGCACAAGTTGAACCTGACTGAGTGACTGCCGGTAATGACGCGTCGTTCCGGTGATCATCGCATCGCCTTGCCCCATGTCGAGCATCAGAGCGCCAAATACGTTGCGATCCTGATTCACAAGGCGAAGACAATCGCGATAGAGGTAGCCGCTCCTTTGAAGCCGGGCATAGAGCTTGTCGACCATCTCAGGAGCCAGGGGCGATACTCGCGCATTGTGGATCTCGAAATCCGAGGCATCGCAGCCCAGTTGATGCAGGCCTTTACGGACCTGGTCGTCCCGTCCGATCAGGACAGGCGTGCCGTACCCGCCTTCGCGGAATGAGATCGCGGCCCGCAAGACGATTTCTTCTTCCGCTTCCGTAAAGATCACGCGTGTTTGGCATGTTCGTGCCTGCTCGTAGGCGGAGGCCAATACCGCTGTGGTTGGATTGAGGCGTGCCCGCAATTCCTTGCGATACCCGACCGGATCGGAAAGGGGGCGACCGGCAACGCCCGTCTCGGTCGCGGCGGTGGCGACAGCCATTGGTACTGCTTCGATCAAGCGCGGATCGAACGGCGCGGGAATAATGTAATCGGGTCCGAAAGCGCTTGTACGGCCGCCATAGGCTGCGGCGACCTCTTCGGGCACACGTTGACGCGCGAGGTCTGCGATGGCCTTCGCCGCGGCGATCTTCATCTCCTCATTTACCGCCGTAGCACGGACATCGAGCGCTCCCCGGAAGATATAAGGGAACCCAAGTACATTATTGATCTGATTGGGGTAATCTGAGCGTCCGGTAGCGATGATTGCGTCTGGACAAGCTGCTTTGGCTGCCTCGGGAAGGATTTCGGGATTTGGATTGGCCAGAGCGAATATAATTGGTCTGGCGGCCATCGTAGCGACCATATCGGCTGTAAGGGCACCCTCCACAGACAGTCCCAGGAAAACGTCGGCGCCGCGCAATGCTTCGGCGAGGGTGCGGTTGCTAGTTTCGACCGTGTGGGCCGATTTCCATTGATTCATGCCGTCCGTGCGTCCTCGGTAGATCACCCCCTTGGAATCGCAGACGGTGACCTGATCGGCCGGTACTCCGAGAGATTTGGCGAGGGCGGTGCAGGCAAGAGCCGCCGCACCCGCGCCGTTCACGACCATCTTGACATCCTCGATAGCTCTTCCGGTCAGATGAAGGGCGTTTATCAAGCCCGCGGCTACAATGACCGCCGTCCCATGCTGGTCGTCATGGAAGACAGGAATATTCATGCGGTCGCGCAATTCCTGCTCGATAATGAAGCACTCAGGAGCCTTGATATCTTCCAGGTTTATGCCTCCGAAGGATGGTTCGGTCAGCGCGACCGCATTGATAAATTCAGATGGATCCTCGGTAGCGAGTTCGAGATCGATGGCATCGATGTCGGCAAAGCGTTTGAACAACACAGCCTTGCCTTCCATCACAGGCTTCGAGGCAAGCGCGCCCAAATTTCCGAGTCCGAGGATCGCCGTGCCGTTCGTGATGACCGCGACGAGATTGCCTTTGATAGTATAGTCATAGGCAGCCGCTGGATCGGCCGCGATGGCGTGCACCGGCACAGCGACACCCGGCGAGTATGCCAGTGACAGGTCGCGCTGTGTGGCCATAGGCTTGGAAGCGGTAATTTCGATCTTACCCGGTCTTCCTTCCGAGTGAAATAATAGCGCTTCCCGTTCGGAAAATCCGTCGTCGCTTTGTCCAACCATCTTAGCTCATCCAATATGACCGAGGAAAAACGCGGCAGAAAAATGCCGGACCGTCATATGGGTGCATCCTTTCCCGCCGGCGCGGCATTCCGCAGCCCATATGATGTTTTAGTTATCAGATATCCTACGCAGAGGCGAGATAACCATCCAAGAGATATGATGTTTAGCCCGCTTAGGCGCAAGATGAATATTGTATGACATCGGAAGCCGACGAGGTTCTTCAAGAGGCGAACTCAATCAAAGCTGGAGCAAAACCGAGAGGTTGGATCGGAAGGAGAGCCGGATCATGTCAGGTTTCAGAAGAACGCGGTCGAGCTGGAAGGCGGCACATCCTGGTCATGGTCATCCGGCCGGCCGAATTGCTCCATGGCCGAAGATGGATGGCTGGTTGTTGAATGCGAGGAACCGGTCCAGTTCGGCTGCCGGTTGTTCTCCGGCAAGCGCGTCGGCCTCCGTACACGACGATCAGAACAGATATTCGGCGACGCTCGGACCCTTTGAACAACTATCGGTCATCTTTGCGGCGCGCGTTCTGTCGATCGTGGGCGCGCCCGCCTGCTATGGTGACGCCCACGAACAAGGCAAGCAGCACAACAGAAATGACGATGATGAAAAATATAATCATAGGTTACTCAATTCAGGAACCGCGCGGCGATACTTGGTGGAAATACGGCGATAGAAGAAGCGGAAGTTGCCCTTCTTGTTAGTGAAAGCGGGCTGCGCCTCGTTGCCGCTGCGGACCATGAGCCGGATCTTCGGTGCCGCGAACCGGCCGAGCCCCCAGCGCCGCGAATCAGCATCGACGCCGAGATGATAGATGGCCTCGCCGGTCCCGGTCGTGGCAAGCGAGCTGGATTCTAACCTCATGATTCGACTACGTTCGGAGCCATCTCCGGGCGCTCCTTACGGAACCCGTGCATGCCGAACCACCACTGCAAGGCGATGACGGCGCCCTTGGCGGGCTGAAGCAGCCCGAGCAGCAGGATTATGGCGAGCGGGAGCACAATTGCCATGAGCGCGGTGGCCGACAGTTCCGTATCGCGGGTCAAGGTGATGATCAGCGGCGCCATCAGATGCCCCGTCACCAAGATCGAGACATAGGCCGGAAAGTCGTCCGCCTGCTGGTGAGACCAGTCCTGCCCGCATTGCGGGCAGCACGAGATCGGCTTCAGGAAACGCATGAACAGGCGGGCCTCGCTGCAACGCGGGCATTTCCCGCGCAAGCCGCGCAGTATCGCCGCCCAGCCCGAAGCTGGAAGGACGACGCTGCCGGTAACCGACCCTGGTTCATGGGATGGCATGGACTTTGGTTTCTCCTGTGTCTTGTCGAGGGGTGTCCGCATTAAGTTAGGCATCGAACACCCCGGGAGGGAGGGCAGCCCGAATTCTCCCATCGACATGCGCGACAAACTGCGTCAAGTCGCGGCGAAAGCGGTCGCCTTCGCTGACAGGCGCGGACTCCGGCTTGAGCTTGTCGGCCTCAGATCCAGCGAAGCGCGAAGGGGGCGGGGCCTTGTGATCAGTCATCATGGACTTCCCGCTTCTCGCCGGACGCGGTGTGGATGCCAAGGCTGCTGCCCTGGTCGACGATGCGCGCGATTTCCGACATCAGGCCTGCCGCCTCGACCGGCCTGAGTTCAGCCTCGCAGAGCGATCCGTCGGCGCGGTGGAATGTCACGACAACCCGGAAGTCGCCCGGATTGCGCGGGATCAACCGCAAATGGGCGTTAACGCCGCTGACCGGCGAACAGGTGAGGCTCACACCGCCAGCGGGGCTTTTCTCCCCAGGAAATGATCCAATGGATGGCATAAATTATATATATAATTTCATTCTGAATTGTTAAGACTTATATTTGATGTATAAACCATCATGCCCAAACAAGAGCACCAAACCGGCCTCAGGCTCTGCTCGCAGCCGGTAGGAACTTCGGGCTCGGGCCAGTACCTCCCTCCGGCGAACCTCCGGTGTTAACTTGTTCGTTGTCTTGCTCATCATAGCTCCTTCTCACAAATGGGAACCTCCGGAAAACCCGGGACGCTTCACTCACACCCTTCGAATACATCTGCAAAATGTGGACAACCGAGCCCGGCAGATTTAACCTTGATCCAGCCCATCAAATGCCGGGACTAAACAGCTAGTTTCAATCATTCTTCCAGATCATCGGCGTCGGCTGTTCGGCAGGCGCCAGAAGGAGCGACGATAGCAGTGCGATGATTGAACTCTATGTTGCGCTTGCGCTCACCGTCATAGGCCATGCTCTGCAGTTCCGGACCGGTATCAATTTCGGCGACGAAGGCTTTTTGTGGAACGGCTCGCTGCGGATAGGACAGGGCAAGATCCCGATCCGCGATTACAAGGCCTATGATCCGGCCCGGTTTTACTGGTGCTGGTTCTGGATGAAGCTGTTCGGCAATGGTTTGTTGGGGCTCCGCCATGCGGCGGCGATTTTTCAGTTTTTCGGGCTGTGGGCCGGGTTGTGGGCGGTCGGATCGGCGACCGGCAGCCTCTTGGTCCTCATAGCCACGGGCATTCTTTGTCTGCTGTGGATGCAGCCCCGGCATAAGCTTTTCGAGCATGCACTCTCGCTGATCGCGGTTGCAACCGCGGTTTATGTCTTGGAGCAGCCGTCGCTCGACCGGATAGTGCTCGCCGGTGTCGCGACCGGGCTCGCCGGCTTCTTCGGCCGCAATCACGGCGTTTACACATTTTGCGGCCTTGCGAGTCTGATTGTGCTGATGTGGGCGCGAGGCGCCATCGACAGCCTGGCACTCAATCTCGCCTATTGGTCGGCGGGAATCGTTGTCGGCTACTCGCCGATGCTGGCGATGTGGGCATTCATTCCCGACATGTTCAAACGTTATCTGAACGACAAGGTCCTGATCTTCATCCGGCGCGGCGGTATCGATCTCCCGGTGTCGCCACCATGGCCCTGGAAAGTCGCCTATGCGGGGCTTTCGGTGCGTGACCGCGTCACCCGGTTCCTGATCGGCCTGCATTTCATAGCGTTGCCGCTATTCTATACGGCCATGATAGTGTGGCTGATCGTGTCACCGAATGCGCTCGATCATCGGCTGCTCGTCGCGTCGAGCCTGATCGGAGTCTTTTACGCGCACCATGCCAAGAGCCGCTCGGATTTCCCGCATTTGTGCCAAGTCATGCAACCATTTCTGATCGGACTTGTCGCGCTGACGCTGTTAGCGAACAACACTATCGTGACGATGGCGGGACTGGCGACTCTCCTCGCGATCGGATGGTTTGCCACGCGCAAGATCAACGCGGCGATCTGCCGGTTCGAAGCTCCCCAATCCTTTGAAGCGATCGACGTGCGCGGCGACAGGCTCTGGATACAAAAGGGTTTTATTCCCCTGATTCAGACCATGAAATCATTCATCGCCGACACCTTCAGGACCGGCGATCGCATTTTCATCGCGCCGACATCGCCAATGCTCTACCCGTTGCTCGGATGTGAAACGCCGGTCAGAAGCGATTTCATGCTGTTTCCGGAGACCCGGCAGATTCAGGAGGGCGAGATCGAGTCGCTGAAAGCGAATGGCGTGGAATGGGCGCTGATCCTCGACCAGGCAATGGATGGCAGGGACGAGCTTCGCTTTCGGAAAACGCACAGCGTCTTGTGGGAATATCTGGATGACAATTTTCACCCGATCGAGATCGCCGGTTTGCCGAGGAACTGGCAGTTGATGAGGCATAGGGCCCCAACGCTCCAGATGTCGTCGAGCAAATCAGCCGGCGAAACCGGCTCGAGCAGAGCAACAAATGAGAGTAATTAATGTCCGACCATGAGCGTCCAGCGGAAGCGATCCCGTTCAATCGTCCTACCACGACCGGCGATGAGCGAAGCTATGTCAACGAAGTCCTCGACTCGCATAAAATCGGAACCGGCGGGAAATTCACCGCGGCCTGCCAGGCCTGGCTGACCGACTATTTCGATACGCCGCTCGCGCTGCCGACGGGTTCGTGCACGACGGCGATGGAAATGACCGCGCTGCTTCTCGATCTGGGGCCGGGCGATGAGTTTATCTTGCCGTCCTATGGTTACCCGTCGACGGCGAGCGCATTCGCGCGAGGCGGGGCGACCCCCGTTTTCGTCGATATAGATCCCGATACGATGAACATCGATCCCGCGGCGGTGGAGAGCGCCATCACGCCCGCGTGCAAGGCGATCGTGCTGATCCACTACGCCGGCGTGCCCTGCGATATGGATCGGCTGGTCGATATCGCGCGGCGCCATGGCCCGACGATCGTCGAGGATGCCGCCAACGCCTTCGGTTCCAGATATAAGGGCAGGTTATGCGGGACGATCGGGACCTTCGGTTGCTTCAGCTTCCATGAAACCAAGGCGCTGCATTGCGGACAGGGCGGCGCGCTGCTCGTCAACGATCCGGACTATGTCGACCGCGCCGAAATCATTCTCGAAAAAGGCACCGATCGCCGTCGCTTTCTACGCGACGAGGTGGACAAATACACCTGGCGCAGCCTCGGCTCATCGTGCGGGCTCGAAAACCTCCGGGCGGCATTCCTGTGGGCTCAATTGCAGGCGAGCGAGCAAATCATCGGCGAGCGCAGGTCCGCCTGGCACGATTATCACCGCCTGCTCTTGCCGCTTGCCGAGCGAGGCAGGATCGAGATTTTACGCTACCCTCGTATCGAGGAGATCAATGGCCAGATCTTCTGGCTCAAGGCCGGGGACGGCGATGAACGCGACCGGCTGATCGACTATCTCTCGGCACGCGGTATCGGCAGCGTCTTTCACTATGTTCCGTTGCACAGTTCGGAGGCGGGCCGCGCTATGGGCCGGTATTCCGGCGTTGACCGTTTCACCACCAGCGGATCGGATCGCCTGCTTCGCCTGCCGATGTATGCGGGTCTCGAAGCTTTCGATTATATCGCCGATACGATCGCTGAATTCTACGAATAAAGCACTGTTTGCAGCCGATCTTCGGATAGCGCGTAGCGCTCGGCGACAGCGATCAGCGCTTCGTTGATCTCGATTGCTTCGGGCGATGAAGGATCTGCGTCGCTGAGATCGTTGGACGTAAAGGCGCGATCGTAATCGGCTGCAAAAATATCATGCCAGCTGCAGCCCCAGTGCTGCTGTGCAAGCAGGTCGTTGCCCCTTGCGAACCGGCGACGAATTTGATCGCTGAGCTGGTTGGTCAGCCCGCAATAAGGCGTGCGGCTCCAGTTTCTCGCGTCGGCGATCGTTCGGAAATGCCCGGCCAACTGTTTGCCTGTGCTGAAATCCGGTTGGTTTAGGGGATCGTCGCTCAACAGCGAGCTTGCGCGACGCGAAATTTCCACAAGCATCGCACTTGCCCGCGGATTAACAATATCTGATCGGGCTTGAGCCGCTATATTCCGCAATCTTTCACACAGTCCGGCGGCTTCGAACAGAGCCAGCGCGGGGTTGGATTTCCTTGTGCTGATCGTGAACGGCACTGCTATGACAGAAAAGTTCGGAATTGCTGCCCAACGGCAAAGGCACGCGTGGTAGTCGCAGCGCTCATCTTCAATGAAACTGCTGATAAAAGGCCGGAAAGATTGCCCGTTGCCCACCCTCGTGCAGCGTTCAGCATAGATCGATTCGATGAACGTGTTTTGCGCTCGCAGGAAGGCCACAACATCGACCTTCAAATCATGCGCACGAGCAAATGCAGCAAGTTTCGCGAGCGCATCCTGATTCCCAGACAAAGTGCTCAACGTCTCAGCTGATACGAGAACATCGCAGTCGCGGCAGCGATCGAGCAATGATGATAGATTGGGTAGAGTCGGATGTTCCGGTGAATATTGGATCTGCAACCGCTGCGAATGCGAAAGAGAAAAGCCCAGATTGTTATGGTTTCGCCTCGGTACGGTTTCATCGACCGGATAAAATAGGCCAGCAGCAAGAAGCGCGGCGCGATTGTTATAAAGGAATAGCTGGATGAAGGAGCTCCCGGTTTTGGGCCATCCGATGTGGAGGATCAGGCGTCTCATGGCCCGGAATTACGAATTACGGTGACAGTGCATTTAATTTGTCTCCGCTTTTACCTTTGGCCCACGCT
>CAYQVL010000028.1:7847-10427 GCA_964420825.1 uncultured Sphingomonadaceae bacterium | reverse complement strand
CTTGCCCGTAAATACCGCGCCGGTTTCGTCCCCCCAGCGAAGCTGTTCTACCGAAACGCCGCCCAGATCCCGCCGGTTCGCATTAGGATCGAACAGGACACTGCGCGCGCCGTCTTCGAGCCCGATCCGTTCGATCCGGGGCGGTGAACCGGCGCTCGCCGCCACGCAATAGATGGCCACCTCCCCGAACGCGCAGGGTGAATAGGGATCGCGACTGCCGCTCATCAGGCCGTCAGAGCGCGCAATCTCGCGAACCGGGCCGTCTTCAACATTCCATAGAAAAAGCGACTGGGCATGGGCGGCGTTCGAGACGGTGAAGAGCAGCCAGTCGCGAAAAGGATGCCAGGCGAGCGCTACAATCCTATGGCCGATGCAAGCCCGCGCATCGCATCGAAGCTCCGATCCGTCCGCGCGCCGTACCCGCAGGACGGAAGCTCCGTCCTCGCCGGTAGCGATCACCACAGCACCCGTGCGCTCCGATTCCACTTGCGCGAGCGTCCCTGGCGACTCGGGCACCGATTGCTCGAATCTTGGGCTTTCTTCAACCTCGAGCGATTCGAGGTCGAGCCGCATTTCACGGATGGGCGCGTCCCACAACAAACCGCCCCGCGCGAACCAAGACCCGGTCAACCTCTGGCTGGCGAGCCGGCCGTTGACGATCGCGCCGCGAAAGATCGACTGACCCGGATCGATCGAGGCATCGACGAGCACGCCCGCATCATATTCGGCGCGCTCGGCGCGGCGGATCGCTTCGCGCGTCGCGCCGGCGCGATAGCTAAGCGAACGGCCGTCACGCGAAAGGGTGAAGGACAGCACGTCGCCATCGTCGCGGATGACGGCCCGCGCGCCTGAGCCGTCTGCCGCGGTGCGCCAGACCTGCACGGCGCCATCGACGAGCGCACGGTAGTAGAGGAAATGCGAGTCTGGCGACCAGACAGGTAGTTCGGGCAAGAGCGCCCCCATATCCGACCAAAGCGCCCCTCCACCGTCGCCGACCACGCGCTCACCGCCTGCCCCATCGAGCGATATCACATGCCAATCGAGCTGGTAGGAATTGTCGCCGATCGAGGCCTGCTCGGTCCGGAAAGCTATGCTCGTGCCGTCCGGCGAGACCGCTAGCCCCGAAATATCGACCGTTTCGACCAGAGAGCGCTCAGTCGGTTGGGCGGCCGCCGAAGCCGAGAGGGTGAGAAGCGCCGCGGCCAAAAACGTCTTCACCATGTCTTCACTAGCTGCAGCGCGACAAGGCGACCGACGGGGCTCGCCTGTTCAGGGTCATAGCCGATCGGGTCGAGCGAGGCGCGGTTGTCGACATAGGGCGGATCGCGGTCGAAGATGTTCTGCATACTCAGACTGAGGCGCAAATCGCCGAGTCCGGCGCTTCGCGGCAATTGCCAGCCAATCCGCAAATCGACGGTCGTCCAACTCGCAACCTTCTCGACCGGCGTCACGAACCGATTCTCATAGCTGTCGGTGAAATTGACGAACATCGAGACATCAAGGCCGCCGCGCGACCAGCCGGCGCGGCCACGCAGCCGAAGCTCGACCGGATTGGCTAGGGTGCCGACAACGTCGCGCGCGGGCGCTTGGGGTGTGAGCTGCTGACGCACGCCGAAAAGCCAGCTGCCCGAAGCGCCCAGCCGAACATCGCCCCCGGCAAGCTGAAATCTGTAACCGAGATCGAAATCGACGCCGTTTACCTCAACCGAGGAGAGGTTCTGGATACGACCGTCGAGAATAGCGGTGATCGACGAGGCCGGTATCGCAAGCGGGTTCGAGAATGACGGCGAGGCATAAAATTGCTGGACCAGCTCAGCGGGCGGATTGTCGAGGATGAGCCCCCCATAAATCGCGCGATTGGTGAGATAGTTGGGCACGTCTTGGGTGGCCGCGATCCGGTCGCGATAGCGGATGTCGAAATAATTCACCGCGAGCCGCAATCCCTGGAGCCGCTCGGGCTTTATCTCGACTCCCGCCGTCCAGGTGGAGGCGCGCTCGGGTCCGATCCCTTCGGCAAAGCCGAATAGCCCGAGCACCGCAGCCGTTCCGGTCGGCGAGGCCGGATCGGCGACGATGAGGGGCAGATGCCTGACAAGCGCCGCCCCGGCGAGATCGGTGAAATTCGGCGCGCGGAAGGATTCGCCGTACGAGCCATGGAATCTCAAGCCGGACACGGGCACCCAGTCCAGTCCGAGCCTGGGATTGGCGGTCGTCCCGACATCGCTGTAGTGCTCGATCCGACCCGCAAGCGAAAGATCGAGTCGCTCGGCGGCCGGCAGTCCATCCGCCAGCGGGACAAGCAGCTCGGCATAGGCGGCGACAACGTTGCGCCTGCCCGGCAGGCCAGGCAGCGAAACGGATACCGGCCCCGGTCCGTTAATGTCGTCAATAAATTCGAAGTCGGCGGTCTCCCGACGATACTCGGCGCCGATCGCGAGCCGAACATCTCGGGGCCCCAAGGAAAAGAGCGGCCCGTCGGCCCGAAGTGCGGCGTTCCAGACACGGTAGCGATTGCGGAATGCCGTTCCTCCCCGGATTCTCGCCAGTGTCCCGGGATTTGTGAACGAACCGTCGCCGAAC
>CAYQVL010000028.1:0-7837 GCA_964420825.1 uncultured Sphingomonadaceae bacterium | reverse complement strand
AGGTTAAGCGCGGTCGCCGGGTCCGGATCGGCCAGTGCCTCGGCCGCGCGGAATCGGTTGACCCGGTTCTCACCCAGGGATGCCTCGCGCTGCTCGCCATAGGCGCCGTGGAAATCGACTTGCCAATCTTCAAGATCCATGCGTGCGCCAAGGACGCCGGTACCCCCACGAACCCTACCCGTCGAGACCGGTGGTCCGAGGTCGCGCCGGAAGCTGTAGAGAAGCTGGATCGGTTCGCCGGTCCCGATCGGATCGACATAGAAAGGATTGACCGGCGTGACCGTCAGCGGCCTATCACTTGGGATGACCCGACCCTGGAAGCGGCGCTCGGCGAAGAGTCCTTCGCCGTAGAGGGTTAAGGAGTCGCCGACCTCCTGCCAGAAAGAGGTATAGGCCGAGTGCACGGTCTGTCGGGGCAGGAGATCGGTCCCCTCACGGGCATCGCTGCGATACTGAACGCCCGGGAGAAGATCGGATGCGTCAAGCGCCGCCCCGTCCTGTCCCGGTGGGACGCCGTAGATGCTGCCGTCGGCGGCAATGATGGTCGCGGGATTGGCGAAGAGCGAGCGGCGATCGGGGCCGCCAAATGGTCTTAGATCCTCGGTCGCGAAATCTCTGTCCGCCGCGGCTAGGCTCCCCCGCCTGTAGAATTCATAGGCGATCACGATCCCGCCTTTGGACCAGCCGGTACCGAACAGCTGACTCGCCTGGACTTCATCGAAATCCCCGTCGGCTGTGCCGTAGCGCAGGCGCGTTTCCGCTCCGTCGAACCGGTCGCGGAAGATGACATTGGCGACACCGGCAACCGCGTCCGATCCGTAGATGGCCGAGGCCCCATCGGTCAGCACCTCTATCCGATCGATCGCACTCGACGGGATCAGCGAGAGGTCCGCGAAGGCGCCGCTTATGCCCCCGAGCGCTGGTCGGTTGCCGTTGAGAAGGACCAGTGTCGAGTTCGTGCCCAAGCCGCGCAGATTGAGGCTCGAACCAAATGCGGTATTGAGCCCGGCATTGTTGCGCAGACTGATGTTAGCGGTCGTCTCATTAGCTCCGCCCCCGAAATTCTGCGGAATTGCCTGCAAGATCTGTTGCGTCGTAGCATAGCCGCTGCGGTCGATCGCTTCCCGGTCGATACTGGTCAGCGGAGCACCGACCGGTGCGCTGCCACGGATACGCGTGCCGGTGACAACGATCGGCATGCCGGGGTCGCGGCGATCTTGGCTGGCTCGCGGAGCCCGCGCCTGTATCGTGAGGACATTGCCAATCTCGACGACCTGAAGACCGCTATCGCGCAGAAGCAAGTCGAGCGCTTCGCGTGCAGTGTAGCGACCCGAGAGGGGTGGCGCCCTAAGGCCGTCGAGCAGTTCTGCGCTTGCGACGACGTTGCGTCCGGACTGTGCAGCCACAGCGCGCACCGAGAGCGACAGCCGCTGAGCCGGCATGGCATAGTCTTCGGCGCTGTCCTGTTGCGCCAGCGCCGGGCTCGCCACCGCTATTGCAGCGGCGGACGCCCCGAGCCAGTTCGCGCCGTGCAGGAATCCGATATGGTGCATGATCTCCCCCTTCCATTCGGTACCTTCGCGGCACCGTTCGAAAGGGATTGACGACGCTGGTGGGGTGTCACCCCCAATTTTTTTCAGTCGGCAGAACCGAGGACGAAATCTCCTTCGCGCGTCCGGCTAAGGCGAAGCGAGAATATCGCGGCAAGGCTGCGCGCCAAGTCTACCGTGTCGCCGGCGCGATAGGCGCCCGTCACGCGCAATTCGCCAAGGGCAGGCTCACCGAGCCGGATTTTCGTCTGGCTATAGCGATTTGTCTCGGCCAGCACCTCCCGCAAGGGCGTTTCCTCGAATTCGAGCATACCCGATGGCCATTCCGGCGGCGACGCCGCTCGGCGGCGACGCGCTTGCGAAGGGTCATCCGTAGCGAAACTTAGCTGCTCGCCCGGATTCAGGTGTTCGGTCTGGCCGGCGATTCCGGCGCCATGCCGTGCGTTCAAAATCTCGACGGCTACGGCGCCGCTCAACAATGCAACGTCAACTCTGGAACTGAAGCGGGAGACGTCGAACACGGTACCTCGTGCAATGACTCTGCCGACGCCAGCATCAACCATAAAGGGCCGTTCGATATCATGTGCTACTGCAAACCGAGCCCGACCGCGCTCGAGCACTATCCGCCGGCTGTCTGACGAAAATGCGACCTGAAGTGCGGTATTCGTATCGAGCGTGACTGTCGAACCATCGGCGAGCCGGATGGTACGGATTTCTCCCAGGACCGTTGCGATTTGACTGGGCGAGTCCCCATGTTGACCACCGGAACCCAAGTTGGGAAAGATCGTCCAGGCAACAATCGCAACAGCAATCAATGCGGCCGCTGCGGACAACCCCCAAGGAAATGCCCGCGCCGGCCGCACTTGGTCGTTTTCCGGTAAGCTGCGCGTGCGCGCAATCGGCGCTTCACGCAGTCCTTCGGCAAGTTCCCAAGTTGTTTTGATATTGTCATAGGCGCGAACATGCGTCGGATCCTCGGCGAGCCATCGTTCGAAGGCGGCGCGGTCGGCGTCCGGGCCGTGCCGGCGCGCAAACCAGTCGGCGGCCTGTCGGCGCAGCCGCTCCTCCCTATCCCAAAATCGCCAATACATATCAGCGCTGGCGCGAGCGGACACGATCGAGATAAGCGATCGCCCGGCTCATATGTTTTTCGACCGTCTTGATACTAAGTCCCGTCCGGGCGGCAATCTCGCCATAAGTCAGTCCATCCAGTCGATGCGCCATGAAAATCTCCCGCGTCTTGGGACGCAGACCTCTCATAGCCGATTCCAGCCGATCAATCATATCCCGCGCTTCTAATCGTCGCAGTTCGTCGGGCGGCGTTGGCGCACCATCTTGCGCATAGGCTTCATAAGCGGCTTTGCGCCGCGCTTGCGCCTTGGCGCGGTCGCGCAATAGATTGCCGGCGATCGTTGAAAGATAGGCTTCGGGACTTTCGAGACCAAGCACTCGCTGCAGCGGAACTTTCAGAAATCGCAGGAAGGTTTCCTGGAGGAGTTCGGCAGCTTCCTCATGTGATCGGCAGCGTCGCTTGAAAAAGGCCGTCAGCTGCGATCTTTGCCGGAGATAAATCGCTTCGACCACATCGTTACCTCTCACCCGGGTAGCGAGGTCTTCGGGTGGCGCTGAATCTCCTTCGGATATTGAATGGGAAGATCTGGCCGGGCCGGTTAGCATTGGCGCGCCTCGAACGGCAACGCCAACGTTAAACAGGGGCGGCAAATGACCCCGTCCATCCGGTTTTCCTGCATGACCATCTCCAGCAGCGAGGCTGGCCGGCACGTTGCCGGGTGTTGAGAACATGCTTGGACATGCGCCGCCGCCTTTAGCTGTGAAGCCTGGACATGCGCGGCAGCCACCCGGACGCGGAGCGGAACCGAAGGCCTGTTCCAAGCGAGGTTCTCACGCCTCGGCGCCGCCCTGCGCGACGCGCCATTAGGATAGGGCCACCGACTCCCGATGCAAGTGCGTCGCTTGGCGAGGTGACACTCTCCCATGCGCACCGACCGAATAAATCGACCGGGAGAATAGGATCAAAGTGTTGGGACGAATGATGGGACGATATTAATTTTACAAAAAATATGTGTAATATCAGCAAGTTAACAACGTTGGTGGTGGAGCCGAGGGGGATCGAACCCCTGACCTCTACACTGCCAGTGTAGCGCTCTCCCAGCTGAGCTACGGCCCCATAAGGGAATTGAATTTCAGGCGGCGCGTTTAGCGGCGCCGGCCGGCTTAGGCAAGACAGCCGCGTCTTGCGGCGGCGATTTTACCTAAAGCCGTTGCGGCGGGCAGCCTAGCTGTCGTCTTCCTTGTCGTCCTTGCCGGTATCGAGATTGATCTCGTCGTCGCCGCCGATATCGACCTCGTCGTCGGGGTTGGTTTCGGCATCCTCGTCGATGTCGAGATCCTCGTCATCGCCCGACAGATCGGTATCGGCCTTCTTCTTGTCGTCCTTCTTGTCGTCGTCGAAGGGCATCGGCTGCTTGGACTTGAGTACCGGATCGGGAACCCAGGTCGATTCGCATTCGACACAGGTGACCGGATCCTCGTTGCCGAGATCGTAGAAGCGGGTGCCGCATTTCGGGCAGGTCCGTTTGGTGCCCCATTCTGGCTTCACCATGGGCTTTCGTGCCTTTCGTAAATTCTGGTCGCAAAATTTTGGTTGAGCAGGCGCTCGCCGCCCGTGATCTGGGCGGGCGCTTGCCACATGGGAAAGCCACTGTCAAAAGCCAAGGCCATCCCAAAATTGCAATGAGACCCGAATGACCGACCAGCCGATGCCCCGCAGCTTTGCCTCGCACGGACCTTTGCAGGGCCGCGCGCGCGTTCCGGGCGACAAGTCGATCAGCCATCGCGCGCTGATCCTCGCGGCGCTCGCGGTCGGGCGGAGCAGGATCGAGGGCCTGCTCGAAAGCGAAGATGTTATCGCGACGGTTGCGGCGCTCTGGGCGATGGGCGCGCAAATCGATCAGGTCGAGGACGGCGTGTGGACGGTCGACGGCGTCGGCGTCGGAGGCTTGCTCCAGCCTGAGATCGCGCTCGACATGGGCAATTCGGGCACCAGCGCGCGGCTGCTGATGGGGCTCGCCGCGAGCCACCGGATCAGCGCGACCTTTATCGGCGACCAATCGCTTTCGCGGCGCCCGATGGGCCGCGTGATCGAGCCGCTGCGGCTGATGGGCGCGGAGTTTTCGGTGACCCCGGGCGACCGGCTGCCGCTGATGGTTCACGGCCTCGTCCCCGCGGTGCCGATCGAATACCGGCTGCCTGTGCCCTCGGCGCAGGTCAAATCGGCGATCATGCTCGCCGCGCTCAACACCCCCGGAATCAGCCGGATTATCGAACCCGAAGCGACACGCGATCACAGCGAGCGGATGATGGCGGCCTTCGGCGCGCAGATCGCGATCGAGGAGCAGGACGGCGAACGGATCATTGCGGTCACCGGCGAGGCCGATCTGACGCCGCAGGATATCAGCGTGCCTGGAGATCCGTCTTCGGCCGCATTCCCTATCGTCGCGGCGCTGCTCGTTCCGGGTTCGAACGTGCTGATCGAGCATGTCGGGATAAACCCGACGCGGATCGGACTGTTCGATGTCTTGAGCGAAATGGGTGCCGATATCGCCTTCGAGAATGTCCGCAACGTCGGCGGCGAGCCCGTTGCCGATATCCGCGCGCGTCATTCCTCGCTTAAGGGTGTCGACATCCCCCCCGAGATCGCGCCGCGAATGATCGACGAATTCCCGATCCTTTTCGTCGCCGCCGCGCTCGCCGAAGGGACGACGACGACAAACGGGCTTGGCGAACTGCGCGTCAAGGAGAGCGACCGGCTCGCGGCGATGGCGGCGGGACTCAAGGCCTGCGGGGTCGAACTGGACGAACGCGAGGACGGCTTGACGATCACCGGCTCGGGCGGCGAGCGACTCGATCCGCCCGGCGGCATCCCGACGATCGCCGGCGCGCTCGACCACCGTATCGTCATGAGCTTCGCGGTCGCCGGCCTCGCCTCGCGCCATGGCATCGGGGTCGACGACATCCGCCCGATGGCGACGAGCTTCCCGAGCTTCCCGCCGATGCTCGCCGATTTGGGTGCAATCGCCGGATGACGGCAGCTCGGACCTTGACGCGGCCCGGCGACGGCGCATGCTGACGCGGCGGTCCTTCCTCGCGGCGGCCGCTCTGACGGCGACGATCCCGCTCTGTCGGCCTTCATGGGCGCGCGGCCCTGCGTTATATCCGCCGCCCGATCGCGAGCTCATGGCCCCGGCACCGGGCGGTCGACTCTATGTGCGAATCAACGGCGATCTCGACGGCGGCCGGCTTCCGGCGGTTTTCATCCATGGCGGCCCGGGCGGCAGCCATGCGAGCTTTCTCGATGCGCTAGCGCTAGCGGACGAACGTGCGGTCATCCTCTACGACCAGCTCGACAGCGGGCAATCCGACCGGCCGGACAATCCCGACAACTGGGCCGTCGAACGTTTCGTCGATGAGGTCGAGAGCGTCCGCACCACGCTCGGCGTGCCGCGCTGGCACGTCGTCGGCCATAGCTGGGGCGGTACGGTCGCGCTTGAATATGGGGCACGCCGGCCCGAAGCGCTCGCCGGCCTCGTGCTGGCGAGTCCGCTGATATCGACGTCGAGCTGGATCGCCGACGCCAACGCCTTGCGCATGGAACTGCCCGACAACACGCGGACAACCTTGGCGCAATGCGATCCGCCGGCACCGGTTACCGACGCCTGCGAGGCGGCGACCGAGGAATTTTATGCGCTATTCAACCGGCGCGAACCGCCGGCCGATGGGCTCGTCGCTTATCGCGAACAACTGCCGCAGGGCAGCTTCAACGCTGAACTGTATGAGACGATGTGGGGCCGCAGCGAATTCGTCGCGACCGGAACGCTGGCCGACTATGACGGCGAGCCGCTGCTCGACCGGCTGGACGGGCCGAACACGCTGTTCCTGGTCGGCCAGTATGACGAGGCTCGGCCGGTGACGACGGCCGGCTTCGCCGCGCGAGTGCCGGGCGCGGGGTTCGGCGTCGTTCCCGGCGCCGCGCACGGCATCTTCAGCGACCGGCCCGCCGAAACGCTCGGCATCCTCCGCCCATGGCTGGCGGCTCGCGACCGAACGGCGGCATGATCATCGCCGTCGACGGACCCGCCGCGTCGGGCAAGGGCACGATTGCGCGGGCCTTGGCGGCGCATTTCGGGCTGCCGCATCTCGATACCGGACTGCTCTATCGCGCGGTCGGCGTCGGCGTGGCGCGAAACGGCGGCAATCCCGACGATGCCGGCGATGCGCTCACCGCGTGCGATTTCGGGGCCGCTCTGCTCGACGATCCCGAATTGCGCAGCGCCCCGGCCGGTGAGTTCGCTTCGCGGGTTTCGGTGCATCCGGCCGTCCGCGCCGCGCTCGTCGAACGGCAGATAGCCTTCGCACACCAGCCGGGCGGCGCAGTGCTCGACGGGCGCGATATCGGCACCGTCATCGCGCCCGACGCCGACGCCAAACTCTACATCACGGCGAGCGCCGAAGTGCGCGCGCGCCGCCGCCAGGCCGAACTCGGCGGCGACCGGGCGGATCTGCTCGCCGATATCGTCGCCCGCGACAGGCGCGATTCGCAACGCGATACGGCGCCGCTCGTTCGCGCCGACGATGCGGACTTGCTCGATACCAGCGATCTCACTATATCGGGCGCCGTCCAGCGGGCGATTGCGCTTGTGGAGGCTCGAACGGGTAAGCGGTAATCGCCGCATCCCAGACAATAGCGTGTCAGGCGACGGCCACCCGCCGCGGCTTTGGCGCGCCCTTGTCCATTTCGCCGTTCGGGGCTTTGCGAACATGGTCGAACGTTCGATACGCGAGGGCCATGGGGCCGCTCGCGGACAATGATCCAAGACCTTCGGACACAACCGGATGGCCTGCAACGATTACACGAAGGAAATCTATCACATGGCAACCTCGCCGAATCCGACCCGCGACGATTTCGAAAAAATGCTCCAGGCAACGCTGGGCGATGTCGACAGCTTCGAAGGCCGCGTCGTCAAGGGCACCGTCACCGGAATTGAAAACGATCTCGCCGTCATCGACGTCGGGCTCAAATCCGAAGGCCGCGTGCCGCTGCGCGAATTCGCCGACCCCGGCAAGAAGGCCGAAATCAAGATCGGCGACGAGGTCGAAGTCTATATCGACCGCGTCGAAAACGCGCAGGGCGAAGCGATGCTCAGCCGCGACCGCGCCCGCCGCGAAGCCGCCTGGGACCGTCTCGAAAACGAATATGGCGAAGAAAA
>CAYQVL010000027.1:0-10471 GCA_964420825.1 uncultured Sphingomonadaceae bacterium | reverse complement strand
CCGGCCCTCCACCACCTCGCCCGCCAAGGCAAGGACGAGGCGCGGCGCGCCGACGAGGCGCATGTCGATTTGCTCGTCTATCCCGAACTGTGCGTCTCGTCCTATGCAATCGACGATCTGCATCTCCAGACGGCGTTCAACGACGCCGTCGAACGCGCGATCGGCGAGATCGTCTCGGCGAGCGCCAAACTCGCGCCGGTGCTGCTGATCGGCGCGCCGCTGCGCCATAACGGTCGGCTCTACAATTGCGCGCTGGCGATAGCACGCGGGGTGATCCTCGGCGTTGTCCCTAAATCCTTCCTCCCCAATTACCGCGAATATTACGAGAAGCGCTGGTTCGCGCATGGCCGCGACATCATCGGCAAGACGATTCAGGTGGCGGGGCAGGAGGCGCCCTTTGGCGTCGATCTGATTTTCGCGGCGAGCGATCTGGCGGGCTTCGTCTTCCATATGGAAATCTGTGAGGATTTCTGGTCGCCGACACCGCCTTCGACCGACGCCGCGCTCGCCGGTGCGACGATTCTCACCAACCTCTCGGCGTCGAACATCACGATCGGCAAATCGGACGAGCGGCACATGCTCTGCCAGTCGCAATCGGCGCGCGCCGTCGCGGCTTATGCCTTTTCGGCGGCCGGACCTGGCGAGAGCACGACCGATCTTGCCTGGGACGGGCAGGGCGTGATTTACGAGCTCGGCGAGCTGATGGCCGAATCGGAGCGTTTTCCGGTCGAACCGTCGCTGTCTATCGCCGATATCGATACCGGTCGTATCCTTGGCGAGCGGATGCGGATGCAAACCTTCAACGATGCCGCCGATCATGCCGGGCGTCCCGAGGATTTCTTCCGCCGCATCGCCTTCGGTCATCAGCCAAGCTTCGACGATATCGGCCTCATTCGCCCGATCCGCCGCTTCCCCTTCGTCCCCAACCGCCGGTCGCATCTCGATCAGGATTGCTACGAAGCCTTCAACATCCAGGTCGAGGGCTTGCGCCGCCGCTTCGAGGCGACGGGTTCCGACCATATGGTGATCGGCGTCTCGGGCGGGCTCGATTCGAGCCATGCGCTGATCGTCGCCGCCAAGGTCTGCGACCGGCTCGCCATCCCGCGCAAGGCGATCCTCGGCTTCACCATGCCGGGTTTTGCGACAGGCGAGGACACCAAGCGCAATGCCTGGAAGCTCATGGAGGCGCTCGGCGTCACCGGCGAGGAGATCGATATCCGTCCCGCCGCCCGCCAGATGCTCGAGGATATGGAGCATCCCTTTGCGCAGGGCGAACCCGTCTATGACGTCGCCTTCGAAAACGTTCAGGCTGGGCTGCGGACCGCCTATCTGTTCCGGCTCGCCAACCAGCGGAAGGGTTTCGTCATCGGTACCGGCGATCTTTCGGAGCTGGCGCTCGGCTGGTGCACCTATGGTGTCGGCGACCAGATGAGCCATTATGGCGTCAATGGCGGCGTACCCAAGACGCTGATCCAGTATCTGATCCGCTGGTGCGAGCGCACCAACCAGTTCGACCCGGCGACCGACGCCGTGCTCGAAGCGATCCTTGCCACCGAGATTTCGCCCGAGCTGGTGCCTGCCGATAGCGACGGCAATATCCAGAGCACCGAGGATCGCGTCGGCCCCTATGAGCTCCACGATTTCTTTCTTCATCACATCGTGCGCTACGGCCAGCCCCCATCGAAGGTAGCATTCCTCGCGCATCATGCCTGGAGCGACGCCAGCCGGGGGCTGTGGCCGATCGAATTCCCCGAAGCTGCGCGCAACGCCTATGACCTCGCGACGATCCGCAAATGGCTCGAATGCTTTCTCCGGCGCTTTTTCGCGTTCAGCCAGTTCAAGCGCTCGGCCCTGCCCAACGGTCCCAAGGTCTCGGCCGGCGGCGCGCTCTCGCCGCGCGGCGACTGGCGCGCGCCTTCGGATGCGAGCGCGAAGCCATGGCTCGACGAGCTCGCCCGGAGCGTGCCCGAGCAATAGACAGAGGCCGAAATATCGGCATGGAACAATGGTCGAACTTATGGGAATAACGGACTTATGCGGCGTGGAATAATCTTGGCCGGAGGCGCCGGCGCACGGCTCCATCCGCTGACGCTGACGGTATCGAAGCAATTGATGCCCATCTTCGACAAGCCGATGATCTATTATCCGCTCTGCGCGCTGATGCTGGCCGGCATTCGCGAAATGCTGATCATTACGACCCCCGGCGATCGTCCGCAGTTCGAACGGCTGCTTGGCGATGGCGGTCAATGGGGCCTCTCGCTGAGTTATGCCGGGCAACCCGAACCCGGCGGGCTCGCCGAGGCGTATCTGATCGGCGAAGACTATGTCGGCGGGGAGCCATCGGCGCTCGTCCTCGGCGATAATATTTTTTACGGGCACGGCCTCGACGGGCTGCTGCGGCGCGCGGCCGAGCGCGATACCGGCGCAACGGTGTTCGCCTATGCGGTCAATGATCCGTCGGCCTATGGCGTGGTCTCGCTCGACGCCGATGGCCGCGCCGAAACGATCGAGGAAAAGCCGGCTTCGCCAAAGTCCCGCCTCGCCGTGACCGGCCTTTATTTCTACGACGGCCGCGCAAGCGCGATAGCCCGGACGCTCAGGCCTTCGGCGCGCGGCGAACTCGAAATCAGCGATCTCAACCGCGCCTATCTCGAAAGCGGCGATCTGCATGTCGAGCTGATGGGGCGGGGCTTCGCCTGGCTCGACACCGGCACGCACGCAGCGCTGACCGACGCCAGCCAGTTCGTTCGCATCGTCGAGGAACGCCAGGGCCTCAAGATATGCTGTCCGGAGGAAATAGCCTGGCGCAAGGGCTTTATCGATCGCGACCAGTTGCGCGCGCTCGGCCAACCGCTGATCAAGAGCGGCTATGGCGATTATCTGCTGCGGCTGGCCGACGAAGGATGAAAGTCGCCGAAACCGATATTGCCGGCGTCAAGCTTGTCGAGCCCAAGGTGTTCGGCGACGATCGCGGATCGTTTTTCGAAAGCTGGCGTGAAGACGCAATGGCGCGAGCCGGTATCGGCGGGCCGTGGGTCCAGGACAATCACAGTCTGTCGGTCCGCAATGTGCTGCGCGGCATTCATTACCAGATCTCCCAAACGCAAGGGAAACTCGTCCGCGTCGTTCGCGGCGCGGTCTATGACGTCGCGGTCGATCTGCGGCGATCCTCGCCGACTTTCGGGCGCTGGATCGGGCACGAGCTGAGCGCCCGGAACCGCTTGATGCTTTGGGTGCCGCCGGGCTTCGGACACGCATTTCTGACGCTCTCGGACGAGGCGGAATGTCTGTACAAATGCACCGACTATTACGCCGCCGAGCATGAGCGGACGATCGTCTGGAATGACCCCGTTCTCGCCATCGATTGGCCGCTCGGCGATGATACCGAGCCGTTGCTTTCGGCAAAAGATGTCGGCGGCGCCCGGTTGTGCGATGCCGAGCTTTATCCATGAAAGTGATCGTCTTCGGCGGGTCGGGGCAGCTCGGCCGCGCGCTCTCGCATTGGGCGCCGCGCACCGTAAAGCTTCACGCGCTGACACGGTCCGACGCCGATATCGGCGATGCCGCTCAGGTCGCGGCGGCCTTCGACGCTCGCAAACCCGACCTCGTCATCAATGCGGCGGCCTATACCGCCGTCGATGCCGCTGAAACCGACCCCGCAGAGGCGATGCGGATCAACGGCGAGGCGCCGGGCCATATTGCGCGCGCATGCCGGCTCAGCGGCGCGAGACTCGTCCACATTTCGACCGACTATGTCTTCGATGGCGGCGCGACGCGACCCTATCGCCCCGACGATGCCGTGCATCCCTTGAGCGTTTACGGCCGTTCGAAGCGCGCGGGCGAAGACGCCGTGCGCCAGGCACTGCCCGAAGCGCTGCTCGTGCGGTCCCAATGGCTATACGCAGCGACGGGCCGGAATTTCGTCACGACGATGCTCGATCTGATGGCGCGGCGCGACGCCATCGATGTCGTCGCCGATCAAGTCGGTGCGCCGACGCATGCGGCGAGCCTCGCCCGGGCGATCTGGGCGCTCGCCGATGCCGGTGCGCGCGGCGTCCATCATTTTGCCGACGGCGGCGAAGCGAGCCGGCATGAATTTGCCGTTGCCATCGAAGCCGAAGCCCGGGCAGGCGGGCTGATCGACGGCGCGGAGATCGCGCCGGTCACCAGTGCCGACTATCCTGCAGCCGCGCCGCGCCCGCGCTATAGCGTACTCGATTGCAGCAAGACCTGGGCGATAACCGGCGCGCCGCGCCATTGGCGCGACGAGCTGCGTGTGGCGTTGGCCGGTCGAAAGGCGATGGCATGAGCGCGATCCTCGTCACCGGCGGCGCCGGCTTCATCGGCGCCAATTTCGTCCGCCATTGGCGCGAGCATCACCCCGGCGACGAGATCGTCGTGCTCGACGCGTTGACCTATGCCGGCAATCGCGAGAGCATTGATGGCGTCGAAGCGCTGACCTTCGTCGAAGGCGACATTCGCGATTTCGATCTCGTGCGCGCGCTGCTCGCCGATCGCGCGATCGACCGGCTCGTTCATTTCGCCGCCGAAAGCCATGTCGACCGGTCGATCGACGGCCCCGATATCTTTGTCGAAACCAATGTTGTGGGCACGCTGACGCTGCTCAAGGCGGCGCGGGCGATCTGGCTTGATCACGGCAGCGGGCGGCCGCATCGCTTCCATCATATCTCGACCGACGAGGTTTATGGCAGCCTCGGCCTCGACGATCCGGGTTTCAGCGAAGCCACGCCCTATGCGCCCAACTCGCCCTATTCGGCGTCGAAGGCAGGTTCGGATCATCTCGTCCGCGCCTATCATCATACCTATGGGCTCGACGTGACAACCTCGAATTGTTCGAACAATTACGGGCCGTTCCAATACCCCGAAAAGCTCATCCCGCTGTTCGTCATCAATGCGTTGCTCGGTCGCGATTTGCCCATCTATGGCGATGGTATGCAGCGCCGCGACTGGCTCCATGTCGCCGATCATTGCGCGGCGATCGAGCGCGTGCTGACCGGCGGCAAGGCCGGAGAAGTCTACAATGTCGGTGGGGGCGCCGAACGCGCCAATCTCGATCTGGTGGCGATGATCTGCGCGGCAATCGACGCCGCATTCGCCGCCGACCCCGGCCTAGCCCGCCGCTTTCCCGCCGCTCCCGCTGCGCGCGGCGAGCCGAGCGCCGCGCTGCGGACGCATATCGAAGACCGACCCGGTCACGATCGCCGCTACGCGATCGACGCGCGCAAGATTTCGGTCGAACTGGACTTCAGCCCCGAACGGACAATCGCTCATGGACTCGGCGAAACCGTTCAATGGTATCTCGATAACGAGACCTGGTGGCGCGCGCTTCTCGCGAGGAACACGCCTGCCGGCTAGGCGAGGACCGGATCGTCGGTACGATGCGGACGGCCGCCGGGTAGCAGGCCGCAGTCGAGCGCATAATCGAGCGGACTTTCCTCGCGCGTTTGGGCCGCTTCGCGCCGGGCTTCGGGATCGAAAAATTCGTGGGTGAAATTATACTCTTCGTCCTCGATCGGCGCCTCACAGGCGAGTATCAGATGCGGGCGCGGGCGACCGGCGGCGCGGCGAGTATCTGCGTGTCGATAATTGCGGAATTTGCGGACGGTGGACATGGCACGCCTCCTCAACCAATGCTGACAACCGCCGACCGGCGAGTCGGTTCCCGCGCTTGCGCCGGACACCAAGCGGCGTGCGACGAACGGCTGGAGAGACTTTGAGTTCAGATTGCCAGCGGCTTGGCGGGCGCGTCGTCTTCGCGGAATAGCCGTCCGCGCTCGGTCAACAGCACGATGATCAGCGCGGCGCAGCCGCAGACCAGAAAACCGAGCGAGATCGGCACCGTTGTGCCATCGTAAAGCTGGCCGATCGCGCCGCCGATCAGCGCGCCGACAATGACGCCGACCGCTCCCTGGACCGAGCTCGCGGTACCGGCGATCCCCCCCATTTCTTCCATCGCCATCGCGCTGAAATTTGCCCCGCACAGGCCGAATGCGCCCATGCTGCCGGCGAGCAAGAGGAGGAACACCCAAAGCGAGGAGTTGCCGGCAATCGCGGCCGCGCTCGCCGCAGCGGCGAAACCGATGAAGAACAGCAAGGCAATGTGCGATACCTTGCGTGTGCCGATCCGGACGACGATGCGTGAATTGAGCAGCGATGAGGCCGCCATCGCGCTTGCAAAGATCGCAAAGGCGGGAACCAGCATCGCGGGCCGGCCAAAGGTGTCGTAAACGATCTGCTGGATCGAATTGATGAAACCGAAGAGCGCGCCCGATAGCATCGCCGAGGCGAGCATATAGCCACGCGACTTGCGCTCGGTGAGCGTGTGCCGCCAACCCGCCGCGATACGGCGGAAGGTCAATGGAAGGCGGTCCGCGGGCGCAAGCGTTTCGGGCAGCCTCAGCCTCGCCCAAATGCCCACCGATACGCCGATGGCTGCGAACATCCAGAAAATCCAGTGCCACGAGGAGATGCCGAGAATGACCTGGCCGAGAAGCGGGGCGATCACCGGTACCGCCATGAACACCATCATCGCCATCGACATCACCTGCGCCATCCTGCGGCCGGCATAGAGGTCGCGGACGATCGACACGGCAAGCACCCGCGTTGCGGCGACCGCGATTCCTTGAGCAAAGCGCGCGGCGAGCAATAGTTCGAACGAACCAGAGAGCGCCGCGACGACGCTCGAAGCGGCATATAGACCGAGACCGCCGACGAGCAGCGGGCGGCGCCCGAAGCGGTCCGAAAGCGGCCCGTGGATGAGCTGGGCGAAGCCGAACCCGATGAGCAGCGCGCCGATGACGAGCTGCCGGTCGTTGGCGTCGGCGACGCCGAGCGATTCGCCGATCGCCGGTAGCGCAGGCAACATCGCGTCGATCGCGAGCGCCGTCATCGCCATCAACGAGGCTATCAGCGCCACGAACTCGTAGAAACCGGGAGCTGCGGGCCGGCGTGCTGGCGTGGAAGGGGAAGTCATCGTTCGGGCCTCATGCGGCAGCGCAGCGAAATTCGCCAGACCGCGATGGCAAAGAATATCTCGCCGGACGGTCATCATGGCTGTCGGCGCCGCCTGCGGTTGCGCTTGACCCGGTCAGCCAATCGCTGGAAAGTCCGCCATCATGATAACCATGCCGATCGATGTCGCCTCGACAATCCAGCTCGCCATCGCGCCGGCCTTTCTTTTGGTGGGTATCGGCCAGTTTCTCGGGCTCGCCGCGGGACGGCTGGCGCGCGTCGTCGATCGCGCGCGGGTCGTGGCCGATCTCGTGCCGATTGAGCCCGGCGCTGAATATGCCGACTGCATTGCCGAATTGCACCGTCTGGACCGACGGATGAGCGTCGTTAGCGGGTCGATCTTTCTGGGTACCGCGGCGATGATCGCCGTTTGCCTCGTCGTCGCCGGCCTGTTCGTCGCGCGGGTCGCCGCGGTCGATTTCACCGTCGCGCTCGTGCTGGCGTTTATCGTCGCAATGGCATTGCTCGTGGTCGGGCTCATATTGTTTCTTGTCGAGGTTCACTTGGCCAACAAGTCGATCCATGTCCGCAGCGATCTGACCGGCCGCGGACGCCTATGACGCCGGTTGCCGAAAAGCGCTTGTTGCAAGCGGTCACTGCCCTCGCCTGCCTCGTACCGATCGCGATGGGCGGCGCGAGCATCGTCTTTGGCTCCGCAATCCTCGGCGGCGTCGATAATCCGCCGCCGCGCGATCTCGACAGCCATTTCCGATACCTTTCGGGCATCTTCCTGGTCATGGGGCTTGCCTTTGCGAGCTGCGTGCCAGCTATTGAGCGCAAGGGCGGGCGGCTACGGCTTCTCGGCGCGATGGTCGTTATGGGCGGCATCGCGCGGGGGTGGTCGGCGCTCGAATATGGCCTGCCCTCGACCGGCCATCGCTTCGGACTTATCATGGAACTCGGCGTGGCGCCGGTCGTGCTGCTGTGGCAGGCGCGTCTCGCAGGGCGCTTTGCAAAAGAGAATGGCGATGAACGATAGCGATATAATGTCGGTTCTGATCATCGGCACGGGCTTTTCGGGGCTGTGCCTCGGCATGAAGCTCAAGGAGCAGCGACGCGACGATTTCCTGCTGCTCGAAAAGGCGGGATCGCTCGGCGGCACCTGGCGCGAGAACACCTATCCCGGCGCCGAGTGCGATGTCGCCTCGGCGCTTTACAGCTACAGCTTCTCGCACAACCCCGACTGGGATTATCGCTGGTCCGAACAGCCGCAGATTCTCGCCTATCTCCAAGGCAATGCCGAACAATCGGGCGTCGCGCGCCACATGCGCTTCAACCAGGAAGTGACGCGGCTCGATTGGGATGATCAAGCGGCGCTCTGGCATATCGAGACGCGCGATGGGACGCGGTATCGAGCGCGCACCGTGGTCAGCGCGGTCGGCCAGCTGCACCATCCGCATATTCCCCAATTCGCCGGACAGGACAAATTCGAGGGGCCGCAATTTCATAGCGCCCGATGGGATCACACGGCCGATCTTGCGGGCAAGCGCGTTGCGGTGATCGGCAATGCCGCGAGCGCGCTCCAGTTCATCCCGCAAATCGCCCCCGCGGCGGCGCATCTCAGCGTATATCAACGCAGCGCCAATTGGGTGATGCCCAAGAACGACCAACCCTATAGCGTGCGCCAGCAGGAGCGCCGCCGCCGCTTTCCCTTCCTCGCCAAGATCGATCGCTTCAAGGTCTGGCTGCGCGGCGAGGCGATCCTCTGGCCGATGATGCGCGGCAAGAAATGGGCGCAGAAAATGGGCGAGAAGGCCCACCGCCAGTATCTCGAAGAAACCGTTTCAGACCCCGAGCTACGCGCCAAGCTGACCCCCGACTATCCGATCGGCGCCAAGCGCATCCTCTTCACCGACGACTATTTCGAAGCGCTGGCGCGGCCCAACGTCGATGTCGTGACGACCCCGGTCGCGCGGATCACGCGGGCGGGAATCGTCCGCGACGATGGCGCCGAAGAGGCCGTCGATGCGATCATCTACGGCACCGGCTTCCGCACCAACCCTTTTCTCGACCCGATCGAGGTCACCGGGCGCGAGGACCGGACGCTGCGCGAGGCCTGGGCGGACGGCGCGCAGGCCTATCTCGGATTGACGGTCAGCGGCTTTCCCAATTTCTTCATGATGTACGGTCCCAACACCAATTTGGGGCACAACAGCATCATCGTGATGATCGAGGCGCAGACGCGCTATATCCTCGATGCGCTGGCCCGGCTCGAACGCGGCGACGCGCGCGCCGTCGATCTCAAACCCGAGGCGCTCGCGCGGTATAACGAAACGCTGCAGGCGCGGCTCAAGAAGATGGTCTGGTCGGCGGTCGGGGCGAGCTGGTATCTCGACCACGGGCGTTCGACCAACAACTGGGCGGGCCGCACAACCGAATATATCCGCCGTACCAAGAGAGTCGACTGGGACGATTATGCGCTTATCGCCTGAGCGGACCGCAGCTTGACCGATCCCTGGCTCACCGCCGCGCTTGCCGGCTGGATCGCGCTGGTCTTCGTCCTCGAACGATTGTTCCGCGCCGAAACGCCGCCGCCCGGCAATGTCCGCCGCATCGCGCGCAATATCGCGCTCGGGCTGATCGCGATGGTCACCGCGCCGCTGCTCCTCTGGCTCGCCGGGGGGCTGGCATCGGACCTCGGCCCGCTGATCCCGCTGACGGCACTGGGCGTAACCGGCGCGCTGCTCGTCCAGCTGCTCGCGCTCGATATCTGGACCTATTGGGTCCATCGCGCCTACCACCGCGTTCCGTTGATGTGGCGGCTCCATGCGCCGCATCATCTTGACGAACATCTCGATGCCAGCTCGGCCTTCCGTTTTCACATCGCCGAAATCGTCTGGTCGGCATTTCTGCGGCTGATTCCCGCAATCACTCTCGGCATCGCCCCGGCGACGCTGTTGCTCTTCGAAGCGATCCTCACCGCCAATGCGGTCTTCCATCATTCGAACATCGCCTTGCCCGCGCGCTTCGAATATTGGCTGTCGCGGTTCATCGTCACGCCGTCGATCCACTGGCGGCACCATCACAAGCTGCGCGCCGATACCGACAGCAATTACACCGCGATCCTTTCTCTCTGGGACCGGCTGTTCGGATCGGCCAACCCACGCCCGCGCGAAATCGGCATGGCGATCGGCGTCGAGGGCGAGAGCGAGCGGAGTTTCTGGGGATTACTCGCTTATCCCTTCGGGCGAAGTTAGCGACCTGCGGATATGAAAAAGGCCGCCGGGCGTGAAGCCCGGCGACCCTCGACATGGTCAGCGGCCGGAGTGCCGGCCCGGGAGACCTGGGCGGGCGCTAGGCCCGCTTCTCCCGAAACGACTGAACCGACCTCACTACTGAACCATGAGACATCGGATCACCTCCTTTCGCAATGTTGAACTCGGGTGAATGATTGAATCAATCCGACTCGCGGATCAAGCCTTATATTCACATTTTTTTG
>CAYQVL010000026.1:0-10583 GCA_964420825.1 uncultured Sphingomonadaceae bacterium | reverse complement strand
GCCGCCTCGGCCAAGGCGTCGCGAACGCGCTGGGACACGCCATCCGACGTAAATCTATAGTAGAGCAATCGCAGGCTTGTCTGCGCGCCATTAATCAGTGCAACCAGCGTCTCGAGCCGTTCCGGACCGTCGGGATGCAGCGTAAACCTGTGCCCTGCGACATCGGGTAGCGTCGTCCTGAAGCATTCGCTGTCGGCCATTACTGGTGCTATTCCGTATTTCGCGCTCCTCCGCAACCGGGAGAAAATCTTGACATTCCGCCATCGGCCGCCTAGTTCGCGCGCTTCTCATTCCCTGCCGAGTATTGGAGCCAGCCATGGCGCGCGTCACCGTTGAAGACTGTGTCGATAAAATTCCGAACCGATTCGACCTCGTCCTGCTAGCCGCGCAGCGCGCGCGCCAGATTTCGGGCGGCGCTGAACTCACCGTCGATCGCGACCGCGACAAAAACCCCGTCGTGTCGCTTCGCGAGATCGCCGAACAGTCGGTTAAGCCAAAACATCTCGAGGAGGCGCTGATTGCAAGTCTCCAGCGTGTTCAGATTGATGATGACGAAGCCCCTGATGAAATTGGCTCGCTGAGTCGATCTGCCGAGGCATTGCGATTGACGGCTTCGGCGCCGCCTCGCAACCAGAATGTTTCGGCGGACTACGAGGGCTGACGCCAACAAAACTTTCTCGGATCCAACAGAAAAGGGCCCGCGCGAAGTGCGGGTCCTTTTTTGTTGGCGGGCCTGACGAAGGCTATTCGGCGGCTTGAGCGACGAGGTCGCTTTGATCGACCCAGAGCAGATCATGCCAATCGAGCGGACGGCCATCATGGGCCTGCACACGCACCTGCTGCACAGGCAAATGATCCCGACGGTCGCAAAGAACGGGATTTGAAGCGACCCCCGTGCCGAAGCGTTCGCCCCATTGGCGCAGCGCAATCATCGCAGGCAGCAGTGCATGCCCCTTTTCAGTCAGGCGATATTCGATTTTCCGCCGATCATCTGGACAGGGGCAGCGTTCGAGAATTTCGCTATCGACGAGTCGCCCCAGGCGATTCGCCAAAATATTGCGCGCAATACCAAGGCTCGATTGCATCTCTTCGAAATGCTTGAGGCCATTGAAGGCGGCGCGCAGAATCATGAAGGACCAGCGCTCGCCCATGGATTCCAACGCCGTCGGAAGGCCGCATTCGCTGTCGTGGCAGCCCAAGGGCTCGATAAGATTTCCCATATCAGCTTCTGTCTAATGCAAAACATGCAATTGCGCAAAAGCGAAACGCAATTCAGTTTCTAGTTGCAACGTAAAACCTATTATACTAAGTAGCGATTCGCAACCTAAATAGAAAGGGCCGAATCATGCAAACGTTTATCATCGGATTTTTCTCATTCGTAACCACCATCGTTCTGGTCAGCGTCACTGCGATCTGATCCGAGCGCGTCTTCCTCCTCCCCACGAAAGGCAATTGTCATGCACCGCACCATCTCTTTTATCATGTCGCTGCTTACCGCGACCCTGTTGTTCGCTGCGACCGCCGCTTCGGCGGCGACCGGATACCAAGTCAGTCTGGCAGAAGCGCCCGGCCAGCGCGTTGCCATCGTTCGCGGTGCGGCCTGGGTCTGCAACGGCGACAACTGCACCACCGATAGCGCCAACAGCCGCCCCTCTTATGTCTGCCTTCACGTCGCCCGCGAACTCGGACAGGTAACCGGCTTCTCGGTCAATGGCGAAGCCTTCACCGCTGAAGAACTCGCGGCATGCAACGAAAGTGCAAGCTAGGCGCTAAATCAGTTGCAAAATCCCGGCACCCGGCCATCGTGGCCGGGTGCTGAGACAATATGAACTTATCGAGCGGGTCAAAAGTTACGATCCGGAAGCGGACGAGGCGCTGCTAAACCGCGCCTATGTCTTCTCGGTCAACGCGCACGGCACGCAGAAGCGTGCAAGCGGCGATCCCTATTTCAGCCATCCGATCGAGGTCGCCGGCATCTTGACCGAGCTACGACTCGACGATGAAACGATCGCCACCGCAATCCTCCACGACACCATTGAAGATACGGTCGCGACGCACGAAGAGATTGAAGCGCGATTCGGCGCCAATGTCGCGCGGCTTGTCGATGGCGTCACCAAGCTCTCGACCATCGAAGCCCAGTCGGACACCGAGCGGGCAGCCGATAATCTGCGAAAATTCCTGCTGGCGATGTCGGGCGATATCCGCGTTCTCCTCGTCAAGCTAGCAGATCGGTTGCACAATATGCGGACGCTCCATCACATAAGGAGTGAAGAAAAGCGGCGCCGTATCGCGCGCGAGACGATGGATATCTATGCGCCGCTCGCCGAACGCATCGGTATATACGACTTTATGAAGGAGATGCAGACGCTCGCGTTCCAGGTCCTCGAACCCGATGCCTATGAGTCGGTTACGACACGATTGGCCCGGTTGCGCGAGGGCGATGGCGAGATCGCGATAGAGCGAATCGCCGAAAAGCTGAAATTGGTGTTCGGCCGCCACGGCGTCGATGCCGAAGTTACAGGACGCGAAAAGCATCCTTATTCGATCTGGAGAAAAATGGCCGAGCGCCATGTATCGTTCGAGACGCTCACCGATATCATGGCGTTTCGCGCGATTGTTCCGGATGTTGAAGCCTGTTACCGGGCGCTGGGCATACTCCATGAGCGCTGGCACATGATTCCCGGGCGGTTCAAAGACTATATCTCGACCCCCAAGCGCAACGGTTATCGATCGCTCCACACTGCGGTACAGTATGGCGAAGATCGGCGCATAGAGGTGCAGATTCGCTCGCGTGCGATGCATGAACAGGCCGAACACGGCCTTGCCGCGCACTGGAGCTACAAGCAGAGCGATCAGCCCGATGGTCAGGCCGGCTGGATACGCGATCTGCTTGAAATTCTCGAAACCACCGAAAACCCCGAAGAGTTGCTCGAAAACACCCGAATGGCGATGTACCAGGATCGCATTTTCGCCTTCACCCCGGCCGGCGAGCTGATCCAGTTGCCAAAGGGTGCGACATCGGTCGATTTTGCCTATGAGGTTCACACCGATCTCGGCAACCAGACGGTCGGCGCCAAGGTCAACGGACGCGTCGTGCCTCTCCGCACCCAGCTCGAAAACGGCGATCAAGTCCGGATATTGCGTTCGGACAACCAGAATCCCGATCCCGCATGGTTGAGCTTCGTCGTCACTGGCAAGGCGCGCGCCGCGATTCGCCGTTTCGTCCGTCACAAGGAACGGGACGAGACGGTCTCGCTCGGCCGGAAGCTCTACGATGAAATCGTTTCGCGACTTCCGGCGCCATTGAGCAAACAGGCCATGAGCAGCGCTCTAAAGCGATTGAAATTGACCAAGGAAGAGGCGCTGCTCGAGAAAATCGCGCGCAAGGAGATCGACGATCGCGAGCTGATGGAGGCGTTGATGCCGGGCGCGGGGTCGGGCGACTTGCAGAGCGCCGTGCCGCCGCAACTGCACGCGATTTCGATCAAGGGCCTAACCCCGGGCGTCGCATTTCAGTTGGCTCAATGCTGTCATCCTGTGCCCGGTGATCGCATCGTGGGCATCCGCAGGCGCGGCGAAGACATCGAAATTCATACCATCGACTGCGCCGAGCTCGCTAATGGCGACGACGCGGACTGGATTGCGGTCAACTGGGGAGATGGATCGGATGGCGGCACGACCCAGCTTCGCGTTGTGCTCAGGAACGAGCCTGGCGCGCTTGCGATCATGGCGGGCATATTCGGCAACTACGGAGCCAATATTCTCAACGTCAAGCTCGAGAATCGGGAGGGGGCGTTCCACAGTTTTTGCGTCGATCTCGAGGTTCATGATCTCGGCCATCTGATGAAAATCGTTGCCGCGTTGCGCGCTGCCGAAGTCGTCAGCCAGGCCGAGCGGATCTAGCCAGGCGAGGCGCCGCCCTTAACCTCTGGCGAGCGCGCCAATATCCGGCTAGCTGTCTGTTCCATGACGCGCACTCCCGATGACATGACCTATGCCCGCTATCTTGGACTGGACAGACTGCTCTCGGCACAAGCGCCGATCTCGGACTGGCATGACGAGATGCTGTTCATCATCATCCACCAGACCAAGGAGCTGTGGCTCAAGCAGATCATCTTTGAACTCGCTACCGCGCTCGCGCTGGTCCGCGACGATGAACTGGTGCCGGCCTATAAAGGGCTGGCGCGGATAAGCCGGATCCAGGCGGTGATGACGCTGTCGTGGGACGTGCTGGCGACTATGACTCCGGCTGATTATACGCGTTTCCGCCATGTCCTTGGCGCGAGTTCGGGATTCCAGTCGGCGCAGTTCCGCCAGGTCGAATTCATGCTGGGTCTCAAGGACGCCCGGCATCTTGGCCATCACGAGGGCGAGCCGGACGCCAGGGCGGCGCTCGAAGCCGCGCTGGCGGCGCCTAGTCTGTGGGACGAAGCCAATCGCGCCGCAGCGCGCGCCGGGCTCGATCTGCCGCTCGACGCGCTCGAGCGCGACTGGTCACAATCTTATGAGCCGAGCGAAACGGTCGAAGTCGCCTGGGCCGAAGTCTATCGCGACACCGAGAGTTGGTGGGAACTCTACCAGCTCGCCGAAAAACTCGTCGATATCGACGACGCGCTGGCAAGCTGGCGCCACAAACATGTGCTGACCGTCTCCCGGATCATCGGTGGCAAGCGTGGCACCGGCGGCACCGCGGGGGTGTCCTATCTCGAATCGACGCTTTCGAAGCGGGCATTTCCAGAGCTGTGGAGCTTGCGAACGATGCTGTGACCGCTCATCGGCTAGAAGGGTATGACCGGTTTATTGTTTGAACTCAGGAGAATAGCATGACGATTGATATCAACCGGCGATTGCTGCTTCAGACCGGGACACTTGGTCTCGCAGCGCTCGCAACGCCGGGCGCAGCCCGTCTGATGCTCGCTCTGGGATTTACTCATCAGGTCGCCTCGGGCGAGCCGTCGCAACAATCGGTCCTGCTTTGGACGCGCTACGTTTCCGAAGGCGAGCCCGTGCTCCGCGTCGAGCTCGCCGAAGACCACGAGTTCGGCCGCATTGTCGGCCGCGGCGAAGCGGTGGCGCGCAACGATCACGACTTTACCGCCAAGGCTGTCGTTGGCGGACTCGATCCGGGGCGCTGGTATTATTACCGTTTCCGGGCTCCCGACGGCACCGTGTCGCCGCTCGGCCGGACACGGACGCTGCCGGCAGGACCGGTCTCGCGATTCGCGATCGGCGTGGTCGGCTGCTCAAACATGCGTTTTGGCTATTTCAACGCTTATGCCCACGCCGCCGCGCGCAACGATCTCGACCTCATCGTCCACACCGGCGACTATTTCTACGAATATGACGTCGATCATTATCCGACGCGCGAACAGGCGCTGGCGGGTCGCGAAATCATGCCCCAAACCGAGGCGATCGCGCTGGCCGACTACTGGCTGCGCTATGCGAGTTATCGCGCCGATCCCGATCTCGCGGCGCTCCACCGCGCTTTTCCGATGATCGCGCGCTGGGACGATCATGAGTTCGCCAACGACGCCTGGCAGGGCGGCGCCGAAAACCACCAGCCCGCAACCGAAGGCCGTTGGTCCGACCGCAAACGCGCTGCGCTCCAGGCGTATCGTGACTGGATGCCGGTTTCCGACGATCCGTGGAGCAGCTACCAGATCGGTAATCTTGCGACGCTCTTCCTGCCCGAAAGCCGGGTGACGGCGCGTTCGGAGCAACTCGATTACGCGGTCGCCGCTGCCGGGGGAGATATCGAATCAGGACTGGCGAGGTTCCGTGATGGCCCGTGGATCGCCGACGACCGGACAATGTTCGGAGCCGCGCAGGAAGCCTGGCTGGCGCGCGCGTTGGCTGCATCGACTGCATCGGGGACGCGTTGGCAGGTGTTGGCCCAGCAGACCGTGATGGGACACCTAAACTATCCTCTCGCGCTCGACGAGACGATCTCCCAAAACGCCCCCGAAATCGTCCGCCGCCAATCAGCATTGCTCGCGGCCGCCTCGCGCGCCGACCTGCCGCTCAATCTCGATGCCTGGGACGGTTATCCGGCGGCGCGGTCGCGATTATTGGCTGCCTCGCAGGAAGCCGACGCCAATCTGGTCGTGCTTTCGGGAGACAGCCATAATGCTTGGGCATTCGATCTTGCCCAGGATGGTGCCCGGGCGGGCGTGGAGATGGCCGGGCAGAGCGTCACGTCGCCCGGTCTCGAAGCCTATCTTCCGGGAGCCGACCCGGCGCGGGTTGCTTCCGCATTGATCGGCGCCAGTCCGGATATGCGCTGGACCGACAGTTCGGGACGTGGTTATCTTACGCTGACGCTGACACCCGACGAGGCGAGGGGTGATTGGCTGTTTCTTGATACGATCCGCGCGCGCTCAACCGGCATTGCAAGGCGTCATAGCATGGGCGTGTCGGCTGGGGCGCGCGCGCTTTCTGCCTAGTTGGTGCCAGTGAGCAATTCATAGCGCCGCCGCAAATGATGGCTGACGGTCTGCCCCATCACCGCTTGCATCAGTTGCTGGCGTGCGGGAATGCCGACACGCGTCGAGCCGATGAGTACCGCGACCGCATAGTTCCGGCCATCGGGCGCGGTGACAATTCCGATATCGTTATAGCCTGCGGTCATCCCGTTCAGATTCTGGCCGGTGCCGGTCTTGTGACCGAAGGCCCAGCCGCTCGGAACGCCGCCGCGCAGCCGTTGCGGGCCGGTATGCGAGCTGCGCATCGCATTGAGCATGATCTGCGTCGAGCGCGCCGAAAGCAGCTCGCCGCGGGTGAGCCGGGCGAGAGCCTCTACCGTGCCGACTGCAGTGGCGCCATCGATGGGATCGGAGAGGTAGCGGTCCATAGCCGCCTGACGGACCGATCCCGGGAGGTTGGCGCGCGCGGTATAGAAATTGTTGCCGTCGGAGAGGCTCTGCCGCCATTCGAGCCCGGCGATGCCGCTTTGCAGCAGCCGTTCGCCGGGGCCGAAGCGCAGCCCGCGCAGATCGTTGCGCGCCAGAAAGCCGTTGACCGCGCCGGGTCCGCCGGCCAGCCACAGCATCTTGTCATTGGCCAGATTGTCCGATCGCGTCATCGCCTGCTCGAACAGATAAGCGAGCGTCGTCTCATAGCCGTTACGCCCGACCTGCGCGCGCATCGGCTGGTGGAAGACGACGAAATCGGCGGGCGTGACGGTGACGTTTTGATTGAGCGAGAGCTGGCCGCGATCGACAAGATCGAGGACGGTGAGCGCGACCCACATCTTCGAAACGCTTTGCTGCGGCATATAGCGCTCGCCGTTCCACGATACCGTCCAGCCCTGTTCGATATCGCGCACAGCGATACCGACCTCGCCGTTGAAGCCGCTGCCGAGCGCATGGATCGCGTCGGTCAGTTCGCGGCTCGGGCCTTCGGCAAGCTGAGGGGCGCGGCGTTCGACAGGAGGTGGCGGCGCAACATAGGGGCGGGTGGCCTCCGCGGAAGGTCGCGATTGCGGGATGGCTCCCGAACAAGCCGATACGAAAGCCGTCAGCAGCAAGACCGCAACAATCTCGCACAACGCGGTCCAACGCTTTTGCAAAGCTTTGATTTTCATGCTTAACCTGCCCTTCCGCTACACGCGGCAAGCCCCGCTCGCACGCCTGACGACCATAGCGCAGCCCGGCGCGTGAACGAAGCGGCGTATCGCCCCGCTCCAACGGTGCGCCGCACAGGCGAGTCGCTTCGTCGCTTACTCCCAGAAATAGGGCTGACGCTGGCGGCTCCCCGTGATCGTTTCGTTCATCGTCAGCGGATCATACATCCGGCCGCCGATCATGACGTAGCGGATGTCGTCGCTATTCTGGATATCGATCGTTGGATCGGCGTCGAGGACGACGAGATCGGCGAGCTTGCCGACCTCGAGGCTACCGAGATCGCGGTCGAAGCCGAGTGCGCGCGCGGGCATGATCGTCCCCGTCATCAGCGCCTCGATCGGGCTCCAGCCGCCGCGCACGAAGCTCCACAATTCCCAGTGCGCCGCCAGCCCTTCTTCCTGGCCGTGCGCGCCGATCGACACGGGTACGCCGCGTTCGAATAGCCGGTGCGCCTGCGCCGCGCTTTCATCGTCGACATAATCCTCTTCGGGCGCAATCGTCCGGCGCACCGAGTTCGCCTGCAATTGGCGCGGAGGTGCGTTGCGCGACAGGATCGGGTGCCGCCACACATCGGTATGCGCGCGCCAATAGGGATCGCCGGCGAGTCCGGAATAGGTGACGACCAGTGTCGGATTATAGGCGACATGGCTCTGGCCGAAGAAGCTCAGCACGTCTTCATAGAGCATCGCCTGAGGGATATTGTGCTCAAGCGAGGTGTTGCCGTCGGCGATGATCGTCATGTCCATGCCGAACAGCGAGCCGCCTTCGGCGACGACCGAGATACTCTGCTCGAGCGCCGCGGCAATGACCTGCTGGCGCTGGTCGCGGCGCGGCTGATTGTAGTTCTTGATCGAATGCGCGCCCTGAATGGCGAGCCGGCGGATATGGTGACGTGCGTCGTCGCGCGAGTTGATGACGGCATAGGCGCCGGGCGCCTGCGCGCCATAGACGATTTCGCCGGTCGAGAAGAGCCGCGGTGCGAGGATGGCGCCCGCCCGCTGCATCTCGGCGGCGGGGAAGAACTCGCTCGACGATGTCGACGGGTTGTGAACCGTCGTTACGCCGAAAGCGAGGTGCGCCATGGTGTGCCAGTTTTGCTGCGGGATGATGTCGTCGGTGCCTTGTGGCCCATGCGAATGCGCGTCGATCAGACCGGGAATGATCGTCGCGCCCGCAACGTCGACACTGCGGATGCCGGCCGGAATCGCCGTCGTCGCAGCCGGACCAATCGCCGCGATGCGATCGCCGTCGATGACGATGACGCCATCGTCGATGATCCCGCCGTTGTCGTCGGCCATCGAGACGATCCGCGCGCCGGTCAGCGCAATTCGTCCGGTCGCGCGGTCGGCGGTCACCGGGATCGCCAGCGAAACGCCGCTGGTCGGGGGAGTAAAGGCGGCGCGGGTTTCTCCCTCGGCGGCGGGTGCGCGAAAGAAGACGTCGGCGAGATCGGCGCTGTACAGCGTCGGGCCGAGCGTCCAATGAAGCCGTGTGCCGTTGTTCGACCAATTGGGCCAGGTCGCCCCGTCGCCGCTGACGAGAACGGTGGGGAGTCCGGTATTCTCGAGTCCGACAGCGACCTCCTGCGCGCCGGCGAGGAACGGCATCGCATAGGCCTGATAATTCTGCTGGAAGACCATGTTGTGACCGTCGGGCGAAACCTCGAAATTGGTCACGAGATCGCCCGAGGCATGGACGCGGCGGTCCGATCCGAGCCGGTCGACGCTGACCAGCTTTTGCTTATTCTCCTCCGATACCGTCATATAGACGCGGCCGGCATCGGCGCCGAAATGGGGGTTCGAGCCGTCGGTCGTCAGCCGCACTTCCTCGCCGCCCGCTGCGGCGATGAGGTAGACGCCAGTGCGCTCGGACCACTCGTCCGAAGTCAGGAAGCCGCCGGCTCCCTGTTCATAGACGATGCTGGCGCCGTCCGGCGAAAAACGCGGCCGGCGGAAATGGCCGGGATGCGAGGTCACGCGGCGATCGCCGCCGCCGTTCGCATTCATCACATGGATTTCGCCAAGCCCGTCGTCGGTCCAGCGAACGTAAACGATGTCGCGTCCGTCGCGCGACCAGCTCGGGAAGAGCTCGAACGCGCCAGACTGGCTGGTCAAGCGACGCGGCCCCGCGCCGCCGAGATCGCGGACATAGAGATGGCCGAGGCTTTCGAAGATGACGCGCCGCCCGTCGGGAGAGACATTGGCGAAGCGCGGCATCCGCGTCTGGAATGTCGCCGGCGCGACCTCGATCTGCGGCCGCGGCGGATCGATCAGGTCGCGCGTATCGGCGACGCGAAACGGGATGACGGTATCGGCGCCGCTCGCGACATTAAGCCTATGAATTTGCCCCCCCGCCCAAAAGACCAGGCTGGCGCTGTCGGGCGTCCAATCCATCCGCGGGTAGGTGCCGTAGACCGACCAGGTTTCCTGCATATCGCGGTCGAGCGCGTCATAGACGCGGCGCTCTGCGCCCGAGCGCAAATCCTTGACGTAGAGTGTCGATTGCGTGCGCTCGCGGCGGACAAAGGCGATATAGCGGCCATCGGGCGAAGGCCGCGGATCGATCGAGCCGCCCGCCCCCGCGACGACGGTCTCGCGCTCGCCGCTCGCCATGTCATAGCGCTCGATGTTGAACAGATCGGTGTTCGAATCCTGCGCATATTCGAAGATCGGCCCCGGGGTGACGTTGCGGCTGAAATAGATGCCATCGCCATCGGGCGCGAAGACGGGCTCGCCGAGATCTTTTTGATGGTTCTCGCTCGGCCGTTCGACGAGCGCGACGCCCTTACCGCCCGAAACATGGTAGAGCCAGACCTCGCCGGCTCCGAGCGACCGACCGGTGGTGAAATGCTTGCGCGCGACGATAAACCTTCCGTCGGGCGACCAGTCGGGCTGGTTGAGCAGCCGGAAGTCCTCGTTGGTGACCTGGCGCATCTCCGAGCCGTTGATGTTCATCACCCAG
>CAYQVL010000025.1:0-10682 GCA_964420825.1 uncultured Sphingomonadaceae bacterium | reverse complement strand
ACCGCGCGGCCATAGATCATATAGGCATCGCGCCCCGATAGATCGGTTTCGCGGCCATCCTCATATTCGGCCCTGTCCCTGAACTTGAGCAGATTGACCATGAAGACCGGGCCGTCGGGGCCCTTTTCCATGAGGCCCTTGATGCGTTCGGGGTCGATCGGCGTGACCTCGTTCTCGACCTGCATCTCCATCCTCCCCGCCGCGGCAGTCAGGGCACCGAGCCCATGACTGCTGCCCGGTATATAACGGCATTATCCGTGTCAATATATACCGGAAGGCGGTGCGGTCTCCGCAGCGGTCCGCCGCTAGAAGCCGCGGAGCAGATCGGCGACCGAGGTCGCATTGCCGCCGGCTTCGTCGACGACGATATCGTCGAGCAGCCATTGGCCATCCTGATCGCGGAAGATGTAGCGGACGACCTGCGGCTCGCCGAAGTTGGTGAAGTTGGCCCGCAACATCGTCATACCGGGCTCGACGGGTTCTTCGGTGACGGTCACCGGCCCGAGCTCGTAATCCTGCGCGCCGCCGATCAGCCAAGCATAGTCGAGCGTCTCGGGCGCGCCATTGGCGCCGGTACCGACCGCAGCGAACAGCGCGGCGAGATCCTCGCTCATCGGCAGCGGCGGGTTGCCGGTGTCGACGGCATCGGGATTGGCATACATCGCGCGCACGGCATCGGCGATCGCGGCGGTATCGGGCGCGCCATCGGCCGTCGGCCCGGCGCTATCGCTACCGGTTTCCGAGGTCGTGACGGCGGCATCGTCGCCCGCGCCGCTATCGGCGCAACCGGCGATGGGACCGATAAGCGCAAGCAGAACGGCGGCGGGAAAAGAACGAAGGCGCATCGGGATCTCCTAGAATAGCGGGGTATTCGTCATGACCCGATTCGTGCAAAAATGACAATGATCTTGTCGATCGCCGGCCTCCCGCCGGGCGATCGGCCAGCGGCATTTCCCGCCTGCATCGGCGCTGGCCCCGAACCGATGCGGTTCCCGGCGTTGGGTTCGTGGCCGCAGCCGGCGTCCTTCTGATGGACCTCATGGTCGCCGTTCTTCTGGGTGCCGATGTTGAGGTAGAAATAAGGCATTGCGCTCTCCTCGATCAGGACGCGGACGGTAGCCCGGCCCGGCGTGGCCTCGCAGTCGGAGATGCATCCGAAATGGCGCGAAAACGGCGCGGAGCGCGCGGGCTTAACCGAATATTTGCCGCTCGGCGGGCATTATCGGCAGCATGGCAAGATGGTTCCGGCCCTATCGCCGCAAAAGCTGGCGCGAGCCTACGCCGCGCCGGTCGTGGCGCGGTGCGCATCGCGAGGCCGTAATTTGCGGTGGCGCGCGGTTTCGGGCGGGGAGACGCAGGGCGTCGCCGTCGATAGCGGCCATCGTCGCCGTCACGCTGATGCTGCCGCTCGGCGCGCTGACCGGGATGAAACTGCCCGCGCAGCGCGAAGCGGCGGACGACAGCGCGGCGGCGCAATCCTTTTTCGAAACGGAGTCCGCCACATCATCGCGAACGATCGCCTTCGGCATCTGTGGATCGGGCCCGCGGGTGAACTGCGTCGTCGACGGCGACACATTCTGGATGGGCGGCGAGAAAATCCGCATTCTCGATATCGACACGCCCGAACTGTCGCCCTCGCGCTGCGCCGGGGAGGAGCGTCTGGGGCAAACGGCGAAGCGGCGACTGCGCGAATTGCTCAATGCGGGTGCGGTGACGCTTGAAGCCTCGGGGCTCGACAGCGACCGTGACCGCGACCGCTATGGGAGGCTGCTGCGGCGGACTTATGTCGATGGGCAATCGGTCGGGACGGTGTTGATCGGCGAGGGGCTGGCGCGGCCTTATGGCGGCGGGCGGCGGAGCTGGTGCGGGTGAGGAGATTTGTGATCGAGCCAACTGCAAAGACGATTTCTTCATTCGTCATCAGCCAATTCCCTCATGGCGATGAAAACATGACAGCTTGAATTGATGGCAAGACCGGCTTTAGCCAGTCAGCCCCTTTGGTCTGCCCTAGGCGTTTGGTCCCGGCCACGCCGCCGGCTTGCTGGCCGATGGCTATTCCCCCTTGCCAAGCCCCCCCGGTTCGCGGCAGGGAAGCGGCGTTTGATCCCGTTGCATCGATTGCGAACTCTTTGACCGACCAACTCATCTCGACAGAACCCGCGACCGGCGCGCAGCTATGGACCGGCGCGATCGGCGACGCCGCGGCCGAGGTCGCGATCGCGCGTGCAAGCTGGGGCGAATGGGCGGCGCGTTCGCACAGCTATCGCATCGAAACACTGCGCCGCTTCATCAATGTCGTGCGCGAAAGGAAGGAGGCGTTCGCCGACCTCATCGCGCGCGAAACCGGCAAACCGCTGTGGGAGGCGAGCACCGAAGTCGATGCGGTGATGAACAAGGTCGAGATATCGGTCACCGCCTATTTCGAGCGCACGCCGCAAAAGACCAAGGAAGGCGCGATGGGGATGCAGAACGCGCTGCGCCACAAGCCGCATGGCGTGCTCGCGGTCCTCGGCCCGTTCAATTTCCCTGCGCACCTGCCCAATGGCCATATCGTCCCCGCGCTGATCGCCGGCAACGCGGTCGTATTCAAGCCATCGGAAAAAACCCCTGCGGTCGGTGAGTTTCTCGTCCGATGCTATCATGAGGCCGGCGTCCCCGAGGGCGTAGTCCGGCTGCTCATCGGCGGCCCCGACGAGGGCCGCGCCCTCGCCGGCGAAGAGGGTATCGACGGGCTGCTGTTCACCGGCTCGGCGCGCGCCGGTCGCGCACTCCACCAGCAGTTCGGCGAACGCCCAGACAAGATCCTCGCGCTTGAGCTCGGCGGCAACAATCCGCTCATCGTCTGGGACGCGCCCGATATCGAGAGCGCCGCGAAGATCGCCGTCCAGTCGGCTTACATGTCGGCGGGCCAGCGCTGCACGGGCGCGCGGCGGCTGATCGTCGAGGATGGCAAGCACGAGGCGCTGATCGCGGCGATCGCGAAAATCACCAAGCGTATCATCGTCGACGAACCGCATGCCACGCCCGCACCCTTCATGGGGCCGGTTATCGACAATGCCTCGGCGGAAAACGTCATGGAGGGCTTTCTCGATCTGATGATCAAGGGCGGCCAACCGATCGCGCATATGCAGCGCATCGACGAGTCCAAACCGTTTTTGACCCCGGGGCTGATCGACGTCACCGGAATCGCCAACCGCGCCGATGAGGAGATTTTCGGGCCGCTGCTACAGATTATCCGCGTCCCCGATTTCAGCGCCGCCATCGCCGAAGCGAACAATACGCATTTCGGGCTCTCGGCTTCGCTGATCAGCGGCTCGCCCGAGCTTTACAGCCGCTTCTGGGGCAATATCCGCGCCGGCATCGTCAACTGGAACAATCCGACCAACGGCGCCTCGTCGGGCGCGCCCTTCGGCGGCATAGGCATGTCGGGCAACCACCGGCCGAGCGCCTATTATGCCGCCGATTACTGCGCCTATCCGGTGGCCTCGGCCGAAGCGCCCGCGGCGCGCGCGGCGATCGGCGTCGGCCTGCGCGAACCGCAAGCCGACCGGACCGAGAAGCAAAGCTAAAGTCCAGCCAAGCAACTTTGCTTTGTCCGCAGCAGACGCCACGCCCATCTTGCGGCCATGGAAAGCACGCAAACAGCCGCCGGTAAGGTGCTGCTCGTCGGTGCCGGCCCCGGCGATCCCGAACTGCTAACGCTGCGCGCCGCTAGGGCGATCGCCGGCGCCGATCTCATTGTCCATGACGGCCTCGTCGATCGCCGCATCCTCGATACGATTCCCGCGGATACGCCGTGCATCTCGGTCGCCAAGCGGCGCAGCCGCCACACCGTTCCGCAGCCCGGCATCAACACGCTGCTGATCGAAAAGGCGCGCGAGGGGCTCAACGTCGTGCGGCTCAAGGGCGGCGATCCCTTCATCTTCGGCCGCGGCGGCGAAGAAGCCGAAGCGCTCCGCAAGGCCGGTGTCGATGTCGCGATCGTCCCAGGCATATCGGCGGCGCTCGGCGCCGCGGCTGAGGCCTCCCTCCCCCTCACCCACCGCGATGCATCGAGCGCCGTCACCTTCGTCGCAGGCCAGTGTAAAGGTCTGACCGATCAGGACTGGTCTGGGCTTGCCGGCAAGGGCCGCACGCTCGTCATCTATATGGGCGTCGCAACCGCCGCCGATATCGCCGACAAACTCATCGCCGACGGCGTTTCGCCCGGCATGCCCGTCGCCGTGCTCGAGCGCGGCACGCTGCCCGGCTCGCGCGCGATCCGCTCCCTGCTCGCCGATCTCGGCGATCTCGTCGCGCGCGAACAGGTCCAGAGCCCGGCGATCATCGTCGTCGGCGAGGTCGTCGATCGTTCGAATGCAGAAGACAAGTTGAGCGCACTTTTTCAAAACTCCGGTAGCGCTGGGCCTGCCGAAGGGCATCTCCCGGTTGAGAGGCAGGCTTCGACAGGCTCAGTCCTGACGGCAAAGGGGCAGACGCAGTGAAAATCCTCACCGGCAACGATCTCAGGACCGGAGACGTCGTCTGGTGGACCGGCGAAGGCTGGTCGCGCCATGTCTCCGACGCCACTGAACTCGGCGACAACGCGCCCGACATCATGGCGCGCGAAATCGCCGCGCGCGCGGTCAGCGATTGCTTCGCCATCGACGCCGAGCGCACCGAAAGCGGCATCCTGCCCGCGCATATCAAGGACAAGATCCGCGCTACCGGCCCGACGGTGCGTCCCGACCTCAAGCTCGAACCCGCCGATCCCGCCGCCGGAAACTGGGTGATCTGAAATGTATAAATACGACAAATACGACCAGCAGATGGTCGACACCCGTGTCAACGAATTTCGCGATCAGGTCGAACGCCGCCTTGCCGGCAAGCTGACCGAGGATCAATTCAAACCGCTACGGCTCAAGAACGGCCTCTATCTCCAGCTCCACGCCTATATGCTGCGCGTCGCCATTCCCTATGGCACGCTGGGCAGCTGCCAGATGCGGATGCTCGCGCATATCGCGCGCAAATATGATCGCGGTTACGGGCATTTCACCACCCGGCAGAACATCCAGTATAACTGGATCAGGCTCGAACAGGCGCCCGATATCCTCGCCGATCTCGCTACTGTGGAGATGCATGCGATCCAGACCAGCGGCGAGAGCATTCGCAACGTCTCTTCGGATCAATATGCCGGCGCAACCGCCGATGAGATCGCCGATCCACGGCCGTGGGCCGAGCTGATCCGCCAGGCGACCACCATCCATCCGGAGTTCAGCTATCTGCCGCGCAAGTTCAAATTCGCGGTGACTGCGGCCGACGAAGATCGCGCCGCGATCCGCCTCCATGACATCGGATTGAAGCTCGTCAAGAATGACAAGGGCGAACTCGGCTTCGAAGTCTATATCGGCGGCGGCATGGGCCGTACGCCCTTCGTCGCGCCGCTGATCCGTCGCTTCTTGCCCGCCGATCACCTGATCAGCTATTGCGAGGCCGCGCTGCGCGTCTGGAACCGCTGGGGCCGCCGCGACAATATCCACAAGCAACGGATCAAGATCCTCGTCCACGATCTCGGCGCCGAGGAGTTCACCCGCCAAGTCGAGGAAGAATGGCAAGCGATCCTGCCCAATGGCACCGATGTGCCGCGCAAGGAATTCGATCGCATCGCGTCCCATTTCACCCCGCCGCCTTTCGATACCGAAGCGTCCGACGCGGTCGTCCGAAGCGATCCCGATTTCACCGTCTGGCTCGACCAGAACGTCCGCGCGCACAAGCAATCGGGCTATGCCATCGTCAACATCAGCCTCAAACCTATCGGCGGCATTCCGGGCGATGCCTCGGCCGATCAGATCGATCTGCTGGCCAATCTCGCGGAGCGGTACAGCTTTGACGAGATCCGCGTCACCCACGCCCAGAACATCGTCCTGCCGCATGTCCGCAAGGCCGATCTCCATACGCTCTGGCAGACGCTGGCCGAAGCCGGTCTCGCGACGCCCAATCTCGATCTGGTCAGCGATATCATCGCCTGCCCCGGCCTCGACTATTGCAGCCTCGCCAACGCCCGCTCGATCCCGGTCGCGCAGAAGATCGCCAGGCGCTTCGCCGACCAGAAAGCTCAGGAGGATCTCGGCGAACTCAAGCTCAAGATCTCAGGCTGCATCAACGCCTGCGGCCATCATCATGCCGGCCATATCGGCATTCTCGGAGTCGACCGGAAAGGCACCGAAAATTACCAGCTCCTGCTCGGCGGTTCGGGCGCCGAAGATGCGAGCCTAGGCAAAATTACCGGCCCCGGTTTCGACGAGGACGGAATCGTCGACGCCGTCGAAACCGCCGCCAATGTCTACAAGGCGCTCCGCGAGGATGGAGAACGCTTCCTCGACACTTATCGCCGCGTCGGCATGGAACCCTTCAAGGAGGCGCTTTATGGCTGATGTCCTGCGCTTTCGCGACGACGAACCGCATGAAGAACCCGCAGTCACGCTCGACGCGTTTCTCGATCAGAGGGACGCCTCCGCGGTTCGCCTCGAAGCCGGCGACGACGCGCGGCTGCTTGCGCCGCATCTTGATCGAGTCGCGCTGGTCGAGATCGCCTTCCCGCGCTTCCGCGACGGCCGCGGCTATTCGGCCGGCAGGATATTGCGCGAAGCCGGCTATACCGGCGAATTGCGCGCGCAGGGCGATGTGCTCGTCGACCAGCTCGCCTTCATGCGACGTTGCGGCTTCGACAGTTTCGCGCCGGAAAAACCGCTCGATCCCGACGATGTCGCGGCCGCGTTCGCACGCTGGCCCGAAGTCTATCAGTCGGCCGCCGACGATCGCACGCCGATCTGGAAAAAGCGTCATGGCTAGCGCCGCCGCCCGCATTCTCGACGTCATCGACGCCCGGCCGCGCTTTACCCAGGCCGGCGCCGATACGCTCAACGCGCGCTTCGACGGCGTCGATACCGAAACGATGCTGCGCACCCTGTTCGCCGAAGACGGACTCGGCGAGGTCGCCGTAGTGTCCTCCTTCGGCACCGAAAGCGCGGTGTTGCTCGATCTCGTCGCGCGCACCGATTGCTCGATCCCGGTGATCTTCGTCGATACGCTCAAGATGTTTCCCGAGACGCTCGCCTATCGCGAGCAACTGATCGCCAGGCTCGGCATCCAAAATGTCCGTGTCGTCGCGCCCGATGCGGCCACGCTCGAAGCCCGGGACGCCAACGGCCTGCGCTGGTCCTACGATCCCGACGGCTGCTGCGCGATCCGCAAGGTCGAACCGCTGGCGCGCGCGAAGGACGGCCTCGACGCCTGGATTTCGGGGCGCAAGGCGTTCCAGTCGGTGACACGCGAAGACCTGCCGCGCTTCGAGGTCGAGGACGGACGCCTCAAGATCAATCCGCTCGGCGATTGGGTGAAGGCCGATCTCGACGCCTGGTTCGAGACGCGCGATCTGCCGCGCCATCCGCTCGAGGCCGAAGGTTATCTCTCGGTCGGCTGCCGGCCCTGCACGACCAAGGTCGCCCCGGGCGAAGACCCGCGCGCCGGCCGCTGGCGCGGCTGGGACAAGGTCGAATGCGGCATCCACACACCGATCGACGATGACGAGGCCAATCAGCCGGTATTCTAACGCCGGCTAATAATGTGGCCGGTCCTCGTGCGCGAGATCGCTGAACTTGGTGAACTCGCGGTCGAAATGGAGCGTCACCGTGCCCGTCGCGCCGTGGCGCTGCTTGGCGATGATGACCTGTGCCTGCCCGGCGATGTTGGAGTGTTTTTTGTGCCATTCTGAATGCTTCTTGGCTTCATCTGCAGAAGTATCCGGAGTGGGCTCACCCGACGGGCGGCTGAATTCATGGTAATAATCCTCGCGAAAGACGAAGAGGACGATATCGGCGTCCTGCTCGATCGACCCCGATTCGCGCAAATCCGATAACTGCGGCTTCTTGTCCTCGCGCTGCTCGACGGCGCGGCTGAGCTGCGACAGCGCGAGCACCGGCACTTCGAGCTCCTTGGCGAGCGTCTTGAGGCCCCGGCTGATTTCCGAAATTTCTTGGACGCGATTCTCGTTGCTCTTCTTCGCCGAGCCCTGGAGCAGTTGCAGATAATCGACGACGATGACGCCAATGCCCTTTTGCCGCTTGAGCCGCCGCGCGCGCGTCCGCAGCGCGGCGATCGTCAGCCCCGGCGTATCGTCGATATAGAGCGGAAGACCATCAAGATCGATGGATGCTCTGACGAGATCTTGAAATTCGTTGGTCTTAATATTGCCCGTGCGTAATTTCGACGAAGCAATCTGAGACTGCTCCGCCAATATACGCGTGGCGAGCTGGTCGGCCGACATTTCGAGGCTGAAAAAGGCGACCGGCGCGCCGATCGAATCCTCTTCGGAAATGCCGTCCTCGATATCGCGGTTGAAGCGTCGCGCCGCGTTGAAGGCGATATTCGTAGCAAGTGCGGTTTTTCCCATGCCGGGGCGGCCTGCGAGGATGATCAAATCGGATTTGTGTAGACCTCCAAATTGATGATTAAGACTGTCAAATCCGGTGGTAAAACCAGACACTTCTCCGCCCGAATTTTTTGCTCGTTCGGCCATTTTGATGGCCTCTCGCGCCGCCATCGAAAAGCTCTTGGTCGAGCCGCCGGCACCATCGGCTTCGGCGACCTTGTAAAGCTCGACCTCGGCCTCTTCGATCTGCCGCTTGGGATCGACGTCTTCGCTCGTATCGACGGCCTTTTCGACCATCTCGCGGCCGACGCCGATCAGCGCGCGGAGCAGCGCCAGCTCATAGATCTGCGTCGCGAAATCGCGCGCGCCGATCAGCGCGACGCCGCTTTCGGTGAGCTTGAGCAGATAGGCCGGTCCGCCGAGCGCCTTGATCGCCTCGTCGGCCTCGAACATCGGCTTGAGCGTCACCGGATTGGCGACCATGTTGCGATCGACGACCATGCGGATGATCGCCTCGTAGATTCGGCCGTGCGTCGGCTCGAAGAAATGATCGGCGTTGAGGATGCGCTGGACGTCGTCGACGAGCCGGTTGTCGATCAGCAAAGCGCCGAGCAGCGCCGCCTCGGCGTCGATATTGTGCGGCAGCGCCAGCGGCCCCGCGGGGGTGTCGTCTACGAGTCTTACCGGTTCGGCCATGCCGCGCTTGTCGCGTGAATTGACCCGCGCCACAAGGCAGCAAGGCTGTGGATATGATGTGAATGGAAAAAGATCCCCGACAAGGCCCGGCGATGGGCGGCGCAAGCCCGGTGTTTCCAACCGCCGGTTACGCCTCTAAGCGTCGCTCCATGGCCGATCCGCGCATCATCGACGTCGCGCTCGACGAACGCACGATCATCTGGCGCAATGCCGATATCGAGCAGGAGCGGCGCATCGCGATCTTCGATCTGCTCGAAGGAAATCACTTCGCACCAGCCCGGGATTATCCTGACGACTATGCCGGACCTTACAAGCTCACGCTGCGTGTCGAGGAAAGCCGGCTCGCACTCGATATTGCCGCCGAGAATGGCGAATTGCTCGAAACGATCGTCCTCGGTCTGACGCGCTTACGCCGCCCGATCCGCGACTATTTCGCGATCTGCGATAGCTACTTCCAGGCAATCCGCCAGGCGACCCCGCAGCAGATCGAGACGATCGACATGGCGCGGCGCGGCATCCACAACGACGCCGCCGAACTGCTCAAGGATCGCCTCGACGGCAAGGTCGCGGTCGACTTCGACACCGCGCGGCGGCTATTCACGCTTATCTGCGTTTTGCATATTCGCGGATAATCACCGGGGCGGGGGACGAATGAAAGCGATCAAATGGACGGCCTTCTGGCTGGCGCTCGCCGCGCTCGCTGCGGCCGCGCTGTGGCAGGTGGCGATCCGCTGGCATCCGCCGGCGAGCCAATATCCGGTGCAGGGTATCACGCTGACCGCGGCGCAGGGCGAGATACACTGGCCGACGCTTGCCGCAGCGGGCGCCGACTTCGCCTATCTCCTCGCCACCGACGGTGATACCGGGCGCGACGAACGCTTCGCCGAGAATCGCGAGGGCGCGCGCGCCGTCGGCATGCGCTACGGAGCGATCCATATCTGGCAGCTTTGCCGCCTCGCGCGCGGTCAGGCGACGAACTTTATCGCCACCGTACCCGCCGACGCCGAGGCATTGCCGCCCGCCGTCATTCTGCGCTTCGACGATAATTGCGACGGTCGCCCCGATGTCGATGTGATGATCTCCGAACTCGCGATATTCCTGTCGATGATCGAAGCGCACAGCGAAAATCCGGCGGTAATCTTCGTGACGCGCGACTTCGACGAAGCCTATGCGATCACCAAGCGAGTCGAGCGCAGCTTCTGGCTCGAGCGCCGGCTCTTCCCGCCCGATTATGGCGCGGTGCCATGGGCGATCTGGCAAGCCAGCGATATCCGCCGCGTCGAAGGTGTGGAAAACCCGGCCCCCTGGAATGTGGTGCGCCCGCGAGAGGCGCGCTAAGGGATCAGGCTATGGCGATCATGGCAGACCGATGGATTCGCGAACGTGCGCTCGAAGACGGCATGATCGAACCCTTCGTCGATGGCCAGCGCCGCGATGGGACGATCAGCTACGGCCTGTCCTCCTATGGCTATGACGCACGCGTCGCAGAGGATTTCAAGATCTTCACCAACGTCAACAACGCACTCGTCGATCCGAAGAATTTCGCCGAAGACAGCTTCGTCGACCGCAAGACCGA
>CAYQVL010000024.1:0-10810 GCA_964420825.1 uncultured Sphingomonadaceae bacterium | reverse complement strand
GCCAGCGTCTACGTGCCCGCCACCGCTGCCCAGGAGAAGATGGTCCAGGAAGCCGAGCAGTTCGCCGAGGAGGACAAGAAACGCCGCGAGGCGGCCGAGGCCAAGAACCAAGCTGAAAGCCTCGTCCATTCGACCGAACAGCAGATCAAGGAGCATGGCGACAAGATCGACGATGAGCTCAAGCAGCAGATCGAAGCCAAAATCGCTGAAACCAAGACGGCGATCGAGGGTGAAGACAGCGCTGCGATGAAGGCCAAGTCCGAAGAGCTTGCGCAGGTCGCGATGCAGATGGGGCAGAAGATCTACGAGAGCCAGCAGGCAGAGGCCGGCGCCGCCGAAGGCGAGGCAGCCGATGCCGGTGCTTCGAGCAATGACGAAGATGTTGTCGACGCCGAATTCTCCGAGATCGACGAGGAGAACAAGGCGTAAGGCCTGCCCATGAATAGGGTCGCGCAGAGTCCTTCGAAGGACATCTCTCCGATGGGGAGTCGCACTTCGGCGGACTCTGCGCGACCGGCATTGAAGCGGACGATTGCCGAGACGGAGCGGGGGCACCGATGACTCAAACCGATTTTTACCAGCTGTTGCAGGTCGAGCGCACGGCCGACGACGCGACGATCAAATCGGCATATCGCCGTTTGGCGATGGAGCATCACCCCGATCGCAATCCAGGCTGCGACGAATCCGAAGCCAGGTTCAAGGCGATCAGCCAGGCCTATGAGTGCCTGAAGGATCCGCAAAAACGCGCGGCCTATGACCGGTTCGGCCATGCCGCCTTCCAGAACGGCGGCGGCAACGGCCATACTGGCGGCAGCGACGGTTTTGGCGCGTTCTCCGACATTTTCGAGAATATTTTCGGTGGCGACTTCATGGGCGGCGGACGATCGCGCGGCGGCGGCCGTGATGTCCGCCGCGGCGCCGATCTGCGCTATGATTACGAGATTACGCTCGAAGAGGCCTATCACGGCAAACAGGCCGAGCTGATGCTCGATGTGACCGCGGCATGCGACGCCTGCAAGGGGGCCGGCACCAAGCCCGGCACGGGCGCCAAGACATGCGAGACCTGTCAGGGGCATGGTAAGGTCCGTGCGCAACAAGGCTTTTTCATGATCGAGCGGTCCTGTCCCTCATGCCATGGCATGGGTCAGGTAATTACCGACCCATGCGGGGAATGCCGCGGCGAAGGCCGGGTCGATACCACCAAGACCATCGAAGTGGCCATTCCCCCGGGCGTCGATGACGGCACGCGTATCCGTGTGTCGGGCGAGGGCGAGGCAGGCGCCCGTGGCGGTCCGGCCGGCGATCTCTATATTTTCGTCCATCTCGCGCGCCATGCCATCTTCCAGCGCGAGGGAACGACGTTGTTCGCGCGCTGCCCCGTTTCCTTTACGACCGCGGCATTGGGGGGAGAGATTGAAGTACCCGGACTCGATGGCGTCCTCCACGAAATCCGTATCCCCGCAGGCATGCAGACGGGCAAGCAGATCCGCCAGCGCGGCGCGGGCATGCCAGTGCTCCAGGGCAGGGGGCACGGAGATATGGTTGTCCAGATTGACGTCGAAACGCCTACCAAATTGAGCGCCAAGCAGAAGGAACTGCTGCGCGAATTTCGCGAAACCGAGACCGGCGAGGAATGCCCGGAAAGCGCCGGTTTTTTCGCCAAATTGAAGACGATGTTCACCGAGGTCGGCTAATCCGGCAGCGGTAACCTTCGACAGCTCAACGGTGAGGCGCTAGGGTAGGCAAAACACCGCACAGGGAGCTATATCAATGCCACGCTGCACGCCGCTTGCCGCCTTCGCCCTTCTGGCCGCAGGCCCCGCCTGCGCTCAAACCAACGCGATGGACGACGTCGAAATCCGCACCGAGCAGGTTGCGCCCGGAGTCGCCGTGCTGTTCGGGCGCGGTGGTAATATTGGCGTCTCTTATGGTGACGATGCGACCGTGCTCATCGATGACGAGTTTGCGCCGCTGACCGAGCGGATCGTCGCTGCTGTCGCTGCGCTCGATCCAGACCCCGTCGAATTCCTGATCAACACGCATTGGCATGGCGACCATACCGGCGGAAACGAGAATTTCGGCGAAGCGGGCGCGCTGATCATGGCGCATGACAATGTCCGCATCCGCATGGCGACCGAACAGAGCGGCGCGCGCGGCACTACCCCAGCGTCGCCGCCTGTCGCGCTACCGGTCGTGACCTATGAGGACGGCCTCAAGCTCCATCTCAACGGCGATATGTTGCACATCATCCACATGCACAATGGCCATACCGACGGTGATTCGATCATCTGGTGGGAGACCGCCAACGTCGTCCACATGGGAGATATCTTCTTCAACCGTGTCAGCCTGCCGTTCATCGATCGCGATTCGGGCGGCAGTGTGCAGGGCATGCTCGCCGCGGCCGTTCGCGTGATCGAAATGACCAACGACCAAACGCGCATTATTCCCGGCCACGGGCCGATGGCAAGCCGAGCTGATCTTGTCGCCTATCGCGACATGCTCGCCGATGTTATCGGCCAAGTGCAGGCGGCGATCGACGCCGGACAATCGCTCGACCAGATTCGCGCGAACAATCCCGCGCAGCGCTATGCGGTCGAAGGTGGCTTTATCGATGCGCCGACATTTATCGGTTTTGTCCATGCGAGCCTGACCAACCCGCCGACGGACGATGACCATGGCGAGCAGGGCCACCGTCACTGAGCCTTGGCCCGGAGTTATTCGGCGCGTTCGAGTTCGTCGGGTTTGCGCCGTTCGAATTTTTGGGCGAGGTCTTTTCCGGTCTGGTCGCTTAAGCCCTTGGCCGCCTTGACGAACATTTCCTCTTCCTCCTCGGCTGCGGCGTGCGCGGTGACTTCGGTCTTCAACTTCCCGAACAAGTCCTGCCGTCCTTCGCTGTCGCCGCGCGTTTTGTCGATCAGATCGAGCAAGGTGTGGTGGTTGTCGTGATCTTCCTTGAGGCGCGCGAAAATTGTCTGGTCGGCCATGCATGAGTTCTCCTTGTGAGGTTTGGTGAAGGAACGGCGCACCGGCGGGGTTTGTTTCGCCTGCGAATCGTTATCAGCGGGTTCAGCGCGCTCGCCGCTTGGCCTTGCGTGCGCGGCCCGGCATAGAGGCGAGTGGACCAGCAGGGAGGCCGGAGATGGACGACGACAGCGAGCCGCAGGTGGCGCTGACCGCACTCGATCCGGGGCAGAAATGGGTGATGCGAGTACGCGCGCTGCTTACCGGACTCGTACCGACGGCCGTTTCGATCGCCGCCGATTTCGTTTCCGAGGAGCAGCTAGGGACGCCGTTCGGCTATCTCAGCGGGCTCGCCATTGCGCTATACACGGTTGCGGCGATGGGATTGCCGGGTCGCCGCTTTCGCCGCTGGGGATACCAAATGGGCGAAGGTGCGATCCGCATCGCCTGCGGGCTGTGGGTGCGGCGCGAGACGATCGTACCGTTCGCGCGCGTCCAGCATATCGATGTTTCGCGCGGCCCGATCGAGCGCGCCTTCGGGGTCGCGACGCTGACGCTCCACACTGCGGGCAGCTATAACAGCACCGTCGTTTTGCCGGGGCTCGCCTATGACGACGCCAATATTATTCGCGAGACGATCCGCAGCCATATCCGCGAAGATTCGCCATGAGCGAGACGGTCGCCGCCGATCTGCGGCTGCACCCGGCGACGCTGGCGATTCGCGCGCTCGAACGGCTACCCGAATTCGTGCTGGGGTTGCCAGCCGCAGCCTATTTCATCGGCGACGTCGGCATCGGCGCGGTGCTCGCGATTGCAGTCGTCGGGCTGATTGGCTCGTTCGGCTATGCCCTGCTCTACTGGTCGCGCTTTAGCTACGGGCTTGGCGAGCAACAACTCGTCATCGAGAGCGGGATATTGAGCCGCAACCGCCGGACGATCCCGTTCGACCGTATCCAGGATGTCAGCCTCGAACAGAAGCTGCTCGCGCGGATATTCGGCGTCTCGATCGTTCGTATCGAGACCGGCAGTTCGGGCAACGACGAAGGCAAGCTCGATTGCGTCAGCCGCGCCGAGGCCGACCGGCTGCGCGATGTCATCCGGCGCTATCGCGCGGAAGCTGCCGGCGGCGCGGCACAGCCGCCCGAAGCCGGCGAAGCCCGGGCTGAAGCGCCTGCGCTATTTGCAATGAACATTGGCCGGGTGCTGCTCGCCGGGCTGTTCAACTTCTCGCTCGTCTTTCTCGCGATCATCGGCGCGGCATGGCAGTATTTGGGCAACTATGTTCCGGTGCGCTATCTCGACCCGGAATTGTGGATAGAGGACGAACGGGTGGGGCCGATTGGCTCGCTGTCGCTGGCCGCGGCGCTGGCATTGCTGCTCGTCCTGGTGCTGATCGGCATGATCACGGGCGTCGCGCGAACGCTGGCGCGTGATTACGGCTTCCGGCTGACGCGGACCGAAAGCGGATTGCGGCGGTTGCGCGGCCTGTTCACGCATACCGACGTCGTCATTCCGCTGAGGCGAATCCAAGCGGCGATCATCTCGACGGGCATCGTCCGGCGGCATTTCGGTTGGCATGAACTGGCGTTGCAGAGTCTGGGCAGCGACGGCAGCGACGGTACGCATCATGTCGCGGCGGCCTTTGCGCGGGCCGGCGAGATCGGCCCGATTCTCGACGAGATCGATCTGCCGCTCCCGCCCGGCGCTGACGCCTTCGAGCGCGTCTCGCCGCGGTCGATGTGGCGCAGCCGGATCGAAGCCGGAGCCGTGCTTGCCGTCGCAATTCCGGTGGCGGGCTATATCTGGCCGTTCGGATGGTTGCTGTTGGCGCTCGTTCCTTTGTTGGCAATCGTGCCGGTGCTGCAGTTTCGCGCGCATGGCCACTGCGAGCAGGGCGGCGTCATCTTCGTGCGCCACGGCGTCCGGCGGCCCAAGATCGTCATCCTGCCGCGCGCCAAAATCCAGAGCCTGACGCTGCGCCGCAATCTCCTTCAGCGCGCCCTCGGATTGGCGAGTCTGATCGTGGGAACAGCCGGCGGCTCGCGCGCCTCTCCGCTCAAAATCGACGATCTGGACAATGACATCGCGCATCGGCTCTTGGTCGATTGGTCGAATGGTTGAAGCGTCACCGTTGCCATCGGCTTCGTCGCGGCCATATTCCGCCGCGCCCCCCCCGATCCTTGCCGATGAGCGGCGACCGCGGTCGCCTGCGCCGGCTCCGCCTCCCGGCGCGCGATCGGGTTGCGGGCGGGCGCCATAACTATACAAACTATACAGGGGTGGGGGATTTCGAGCGTCGCCGGCCGCGGCGCTGCCGCGCATAGCGCGCGGATAGCCGTTCGCGGGCGCGGGACGCCCGGCGCGGCGGACCGATCGGGCGGACGGGGCGGGCGCAAGGGCGATCGGGGCGGCGCTCCTGTGATGGCGGTTTTCGCGACGGCGCGAGCAAGGCGGCCATGCTAGCCGACCGGCGGGCTGTAGGACAGGATTTTCTCGGTTTGTTCCTTGCCTTGCCGATAACGCGCCATCGCTCTCAGGAGTTGGGGCCTCAGGCAATCCCGGGGCGGTTAGTTTTGCGCCCAAAACCGTTCGTCAGCTACGCCGCAGTCGATCCCCAGAAGGCGACCTCCGATCATTCAACGACGCGGCAGGTTGAGCCTGTCCACGGCATCTGGGGTGACGATATCTGAAATGAGCAGCACGACCGGGACCGCGCCTTCGTTCCTCCACCAGTGCTTGGTTCCGATCGCCTCTTCGATTGCGTTCCCCGCTTCGTGCGTGATCGGAACACGGCAGTCGCTTCGATATTCAGTGTAGATGCCGCTCTCGACGAAGAGGAGAAGCGAACGGTCGCCATGTTCATGCCAGCCGACTTGCGCCCCAGGAGAAAGGGTAATCCGGCGCAAGCGAAGGACTCGATCATCGATACCCTGTCCAAGTCTGACGTGACCGAGCAAGGCCACGGTCTCCTCGCCGAGGCTCTCGGTGGGTCCGGGAGGCCGCATGTCGATGCCGCGGTCCTCCATCGGGCACCCGGCAGCCTCCGCCGCGGTCGTCCAGGCCAGAACCGCCAGCGTCAACAGAACTCTACCAATCGCTACGCGCATAATGACCCCTCCTAGCATGCCGCCGCTCTACACGCAGATGCGACGCGCGTCGAGTGGAGGAGGGAGCATCGCCATTCGCCTTCCTCCCTCCGCATGATTGCGCTTTCCAGCCAGCGCCAGCTGCGCGGCCCGTTCGTCAAATCGTCCATGTCCGCTTCCAGAAAATAGACGAGATCGGCCCGATTGCCGTCGACGGCCACTCTGCGGAAGTCGAACCGGTCGGTGCGCACCAAGTCGGGGGCAAGGGAATCGAGCAACGCCAGATCGCCCGCCTTGTCGAGCAGTCGGCCGTTCTCCAGAAGCAGATAATCGTCCGTCATGAACGCGCGGTAATAGTCGCGGTCCACTCTGGGGTTGGCGAAGGCGCGGTACCATGCGACAATCCTTTGCTGGACCGCCTCCGCATCACTCGGCTCTTGCGCTCGCCCCGCTTGCGGGACGAGCATGGTGGCGGCCAGCGTCGATGCTACAAAAGTCCGTCTGTTCATCCTGAACTCTCCCCTGTCCGTGCTGTCAGCGGCGGCCCTTGCGGCGTTTCGCCGGACGGCGCTTGCTTTGCGAATTTTGCAACAACCGTGGTTATCGCCATGTCCATCGACACGTTCGCGGTCGTGCGGAAGATATCGGGGATGGTTTCGACCGCGATCAGCAGCGCCAGGATCTCGATCGGGGCGCCCATGCTGGCGAGGATCGGTGTCATCGTCGCCAGATAGGTAACTTGGGAAGGAATCCCGCCGCCGGTCGCGACCATGATCACGGCGACCAACGCGCCCGCGACAAGTTGGGCGGGACCGAGCGGCGCGTTCATGACATGCGCGGCGTATATAGCGATCGTCACCGTGGCCAGCGGGCCGCAAACCCGGAACAACGAAACTGCAAGCGGAAGCGTCACGCCGGTTACGCGGGACGAGATTCCGAGCTGAGCTTCGCTGCCCTTTAACATCGCGGGCAGCGAGGCGAGCGAGGACTGGGTGCTCAGCGCGATCGCTTGGGCCGGCGCGGCCGCCCGCGCAAATCGCGCGAGCGGGATTCGTCCGATCAGAACCGCCACAACATAGGCCGCGGCCACCCCGACCAGGCACATGAAGACGACGAGCGCGATATAATGGGCAAAAGCGCCGAGCGCGGTGAAGCCGGTCCTGACGCCAACCACAAGCGCGAGCGCGAACACCCCGACCGGCGCGATCTTCAGCACCCAGCCGACGATCACCAGCATCGTTTCCTTGATCCAGGCGAAGAAAGAGGAAAGGCCGGCCCTGCCCTCGGGCTCGAGCTTTGTGATGGCGAAACCGAACAGAAGCGCGAAGAAGACAAGCGGCAGCATCGCTCCGGAAGATGCCGCGTTGACCACGTTGGCGGGAATGATGCCGCGCAGAATCTCCGTAATGCCCGGATACTCTCCCAACTCGCCGGCGGTCCCAAGCGCCTGCCGCAGCGCCGCCGCGGCCGGCCCCGGCGTCGGCCAGACCGCCAGCAGTAGCGGCACCAGGACCGCCGCGAGCGCGGCGCTCGCGAGCAGGAAGATGGCGAACAGGCTAAGCGAGATCCTGGTCACGCCGCCCGCCGAAGCGATCCCGGCCGTTGCCGCGACTCCGGTAATGACGAGCGAAAACACCAAGGGCAGGATGGTCATCCGCAGCGCGTCGAGCCACAGGCCTCCCACAGTCTCGGCGACGCCGGCGACGAGATGCTCGTCCGTCATGCCCAGGGAGGCGAGCGCGACCCCGGCGCTCAGCCCAATGCACAGTGCCAGCAGGATACGCGTGGCGGGAGACATACTCCGGCTCGGGCGGGAATCCACAGGCGCGCGGAGTGCTGATCCGACCACCCGGATCAGCCCTCGGGCCGCTCGGGACCCACCGACTCGTGGGCGTGAACGATCCGCCAGCCTTCCGAGCTCTTTTCCCAGAGCTGCGAGACGGCAAGGGGCCGCCGCATCACCCTGTCCGGGTGGACACGCCGGGCATCGATGGCGAATGTGACCATGGCGTGGCGCGGGCCGAGCAGTTGAAAGTTCGGTCCTTCGACCAGCGGATAGGGCCGACGAGCCTCGTCCGTCGTCGCGATTCTGCCGGCCGGCCACCAGGCTCTCTGCTGCGCCAGGAGGTTGTCCCAGCCTCGAATGATCCTGCCGTTGATGACGAAGGTCAGCGCCGGACCGCGGACGAAGGGAGCGAGATGCGCCTCGGCATCATGGACGTTGGCGGCGTCCTGCATCGCCTCGAACAAGGGCATGATCTCCGCCCGGGCTCGCGCCTCGCCAGCCTGTGTAGCCGCCGTACCGCCGGGAGTCGCGCAGGAGACAAGGGAGGCGAACAGTACTATAAGCATGAAAAAGAGCGGGACCGACGGGCCACCGCGCACCTCGATGGCGCCTCCCCTTCGGCACGATCCGTCTCTCCAACCCGTATGCAAGCTTGGTCAACTCCTCGCCTTAGGAACGACTCGGTCACACACTATGCCCGTGCGGCGATATCATGGGCAGGCACCATCGGCCAGCCGCCGCCGGCGCCTATGGCATAAATTTGAGGTTGCGAGTTAAGGAGGATTTGGGGTTCATCTTCGTTCCTTCGTCACAACGACGAGATCCGGATCGCCATCAACCTGATCCGCAGCCACGGCCGCTGCACCAAGGGCGATCATTTGCGCATCGGCTTCCCGCATGGCAACCGCAAGACCACCACGCTGGCTGCGGGACTGCGAATGACCGCCATGATCGCGCCGATGGTGCTCGACGGTCAGGTCAGCGGCGGCCGGCTCTGGACGGAATCCATGGCTTGACCATCACCGATATTCTAGCCTTCGTTTTCGGGCGGCATCACCGTAATGCGAACTTCCTCGCCCGAGTTCCCGGGAAAGCCGGTGAACATGGCGTCAACGAGGTTGGGGACGAGTTCGGTCAGATTGTCGTTGCGCGAGCGCGCGCGGGCGCGACCTTCGAACACCGGTTTGCCGTCGGCGGTGCGGTCGATCTGGAGCGTGAGTTCGCTCGTATAGAGCGTGTAGCTGCTGACGTTCGAATAGCCGAAGCCGCTGTCGAAGAACGGATCGTACCAGCCGTAGTAGAAGGGCGAGTGGAAGCCGCGGCCATAGAAGGGACTGTAATAGGGCCCATAGCCGAAGCGGCTGTAGCCAAAACGGCTATAGCCGAAACCGGGGCTGGTGACGACGCGCTCGCGGCCGTTATCGACGCCATAATCCATCGTAACGACGAGCGATGCGTCGTGCGGGCCGGCGGCGCGGGCATAGCCATATTCGCCGAGCTCCCGCGCGACGAGGTTGGCATAGGTGGCGAATTCGAGTCCCGCTGCCTTCTCGCTGTCGGCCGGCTGGATATAAAAGGATTGCCCCTGCGGCGCGGGCATCTGCTGGAAACGGGCGACATCGGCGCGGAACGGCGTCGTGCAGGCGGCGGCGGCAAACAGCGCCAGCGGAGCGGCGAGGGCGAGAAATTTCCTTGCGGTAGTCATGATGTTTCTTTCGAGTCGAAATGATCAGGCTTTCCAATTGTTTGCAAGCCTACTCCTCAAAGGCTGAACCGATATTGAACAAGAGGTGAACGCAGCTTGATCGAAATCAGCGTCCGCTCAATAACCCCAGGGCGCGATAGGCGTCTGCGAGCACCGGCGCGCCAAGCGCTGCGGCCTTGTCCGCGCCCTCGGCGAGGATCGCGTCGATCGCGCTCGCGTCGCCGCGCAGGGCATTGAAGCGATCGGCGATAGGTGCCAGCGTCGCCACCGTCAGATCGGCGAGCGCGGGTTTGAAATCGCCGAACCCCTTGCCGGCGAATTGCCCGAGCACATTGGCGGGCGAGTCGTTCGAAAGCGCCGCGTAAATTGAAATGAGATTGTGCGCTTCGGGTCGATCGGCGAGGCCGCCGATAGTATCGGGAATCGGTTCGGCATCGGTTCGCGCCTTGCGGATTTTCCTGGCGATCGCATCGGCGTCGTCCGAAAGGTTGATCCGGCTCATGTCCGAAGGATCGGATTTGGACATTTTCGCCGCGCCGTCGCGCAGGCTCATGATTCGCGCCGCCGTCGTCCCGATGAAGGGTTCGGGCAGGACGAACGTCTCGCTGCCGGTGTCGAAATTGAACTTCTCGGCAATGTCGCGCGCGAGTTCGAGATGCTGTTTCTGGTCGTCGCCGACGGGCACATGCGTCGCCCGATAGAGCAACACATCGGCCGCCTGGAGCACCGGATAGGCGAACAGCGCGATCGAGGCTCCCTCGCGGTTCTTGCCCGACTTGTCCTTGAACTGCGTCATCCGGTTGAGCCAGCCCATCCGCGCGGTGCCCGAAAGCAGCCATTGCAGCTCGGCATGCGCGGGCACGCGCGCCTGATTGAAGAGTATAGCCTTATCGGGATCGATTCCGCTGGCGATCAGCGCTGCCGCCATTTCGCGCGTGCTCGCCGAGAGTTCGGCCGGGTCGCAGGGCATCGAAATGGCGTGGAGATCGGCAAGAAAGAACAGGCATTCGCCTTCGTCCTGCATCTTCACCCAGTTGACGATCGCCCCGAGGTAATTGCCGAGATGGAGATTGCCCGTGGGCTGGATGCCGGAGACGACGCGCATTTCGGATGGCATGGGCTAAACCCTCTTTCTTTTGGTCAGGATCGCGAGCTTGTCGCGATCGATGGCGCCGACCAGATAGCCCGTCGAGAAATAGACCGCCATGCCCGAAGCGACGACCGCGATAAGGCCGATCGCGCGTTCAAGCCAGCTCCCGAGGAAATAGCCGT
>CAYQVL010000023.1:0-10810 GCA_964420825.1 uncultured Sphingomonadaceae bacterium | reverse complement strand
TCGGTCGAGGCCGAACAATTCGCCGGCCGGCGGATCGACACGCTATCGACCGGTGAGCGGACGCGTGTGCAACTGGCGCGGGCGCTCGCACCGGGCGCTCTCGCGCTGCTGCTCGATGAGCCTTGCGCCAATCTCGATCCGCAATGGCAACTCGCCGTCGTCGAAAGGCTGTGCGCCGAGGCGCGCAAAGGGGCGGCGGTAATACTTTCGGTCCACGATCTCGATCTCGCGCAAGCCCATGCGGATCGCGTCATCGTCATCGACAAAGGAAGGATCGTCGCCGATGGGGGCCCAAAAAAGGCTCTCTCACCCGCCGTGGTAGGCCGGATTTTCGGTGTCGAGCGTTCGGCCCAAGGCGGGTGGCAAAGACCTAATCCTCGGGCGGATCCGCGATCATCGCGGTGAAGTCGCATTCGGCGGCGAGCGTATCGCCGACAAAGGCCCGGCCCGCGAATTTGCAGACTGGAAAGCGCTTTTTGGTGAAGCGCACCTTGTAGGTCAGCAGGCAGCCCGGCTCGACGGGCGCGCGGAACTTGGCGCTGTCGATGGCCATGAAATAGACGAGCTTGCCGCTGTCGAGCAGGTCGAGCTCGTCAACCGCCATGATCGCGGCGGTTTGAGCCATTCCCTCGACGATCATCACGCCGGGCATGATCGGCCGGCCGGGGAAATGCCCCTGGAAGAATTGCTCGTTCATCGTCACGGCCTTGATGGCGGTGATCGATTCGCCGGGGACGATCTCCTCGACGCGATCGACGAGTAGCATCGGGTAGCGGTGAGGGATCGCCGCCATCACCCGTTTGATATCGAACGGGCCGATGGCGGCGGTCTCGTGGGTATTGGTTTCGCTCACCGGCCTTCAGGCGTTGTGGCTGCTGGTTGCTGCGGAGCCGGCGCGGTAACGTTTACGCTCGGCAGTTGCTGGTTCAGAGTGGCAAGAGCGCCATCAGTAATGTCGATTGCAGGGTTGACGGCGAGCGCGGAACCATGATCGAGGACGATCGTCGCACCGCGCTGCTGCATCGCTTGCTCGATGATCGGCTGGAGCCGCTGACCGATTTGCTGACGCACATAGGCGACATTGCGCTCGACGGTCTGCTGGCCTTGGGCGATTTCGCTCTGGGCAGCCTGCTGGCGCGTCTGGAAAGCCTGAATACGCTGCTGAAGTGCGACGTCGGGAGTCCCTTGGGCGGCCTGGACGGCTTGCTGGATTGCCTGTGCCTCGGTCTGAAGCGGCCCGCGAAGCGTTTCGGCACGCGTCTGCAACTGCTGGCCCTGGGCCTGAAGCTGCGTGTTGGCGGCGACGCACGCCGTGCACTCGCTAAAAATGCGGTTGGTGTCGACGACCGCGACGACTGCGCCGGGCAGTTGTTGAGCGGGCGCGGCGGCCGGTATAGCCGCAGCGGCCAAAGCGGCGGCGGCGATTGCTTGGATAAATTTGGACATCAAAATTGTGTTCCTATGTTGAATGAAAAGATCTTGTCGTTGTCGCCCTCTTCCTTGAGCAGTGCATAAGCGAAGTCGATGCGGAACGGCCCAAATGGCGAGTTCCACGATACCCCGGCGCCGATCGTCACGCGAGGCGACGGGCTGTCCCCGACAAAGCGTTCAAGAAATGGTGCAATAGTTTGGTTGGCGGGTGCATTGGCCGCGCCGCCCGTTGTTGCATCGGGCGTAAGCGTGCCATCCGGAGCGATAAACAGTTGATTGCCGGCATTATCGGTCAGCGGAATCAGGATCGGACCGGGTATCGAGGAGCCCGTGCACGGTGTCCGCCCCACCTCATTGCCGGCGGCATCGAGGCAGGGAAAGGTTTGCAGTTGGGGCCGCGTTACGCCGAACACAGCGCCCGCATCGACGAAAATGGACGGCCGGAAGCCGAGTTCGCGAATACCCGTGCCAAGCGGAATTTCCAATTCGGCGCGCCCGAGATAATAGACGCGTCCGCCCAAGGCATCGTCGGTTGTCAGGCGCGGATCCGTGAGAAGGTCGTTGGTTCCCGCCGCATATTGGATGCGCTCCACACGCGGCCCCACGCCGCGAATATCGAAGCCGCGAATTTGCGGCTCGCCCAGGAAGAACCGGTCGGTCAGCCGAACGTTATCGGTGCCCGGAATATTGCGGTTTTCAAACGAACGGATGTAACCGGCCTCGGCGCTCAATCCGAAGATGAAGCCCGAACCGAGGTTGAAATATTGATCGGCGTCAATCCGCGACCGAAGATAGGTTACCTCGCCGCCTAGTCCCGCAAAATCCTGGCTGAAGATTATCCTGCGGCCGCCGGTCGGGCGGATATTATTGTCCAGGTTGTTGAAAACAAGAGAATAGCCAATGGTCGAAACAATCCTTTGGCCGATCGCATCGCACAGAAATCTACCCGCAAGCAGCGGGCTGCACTGGCCGTTGATGAAGAAACTATTCTCGTCGAGCGAAACATCGTCGTTGCTGAGCCCATAGCGCATGGCCAGCGTCCAAAATTCGGTCAACGGCACGCCCGTGCGCACCTGAAAACCGGTGGTTACCTGCGAAAAGGTCGTATTGCGCTCATTGCCTATAAAGTTGAAGGAATTGAGATCGCGACGGAAGACATCGAAGCCTAGCGCAATGTTGCGATCGAACAGATAGGGCTCGGTAAAACCCAGCTCGATCGAGTTCGAAAAGCTCGAGTAATTGATGCCGGCACGCAGTTCCAGGCCGCGGCCGAGGAAGTTTCGCTGTTGGATCGACAGGTTGAGGATGAAGGACTCAAGGCTAGAGAAACCCGCGGAAACCTGAAGCTGGCCCGTGGCGCGCTCTTCCACATTGGCGGCGAGCACGATGCGATCGGGCGCTGAACCGGGCTGCTGCTCGATTTCAAGGTCCTCCTGAAAGAAGCCAAGCGAGCGAATGCGATTTTGCGACCTGCGGAGCGCGATGCTGTTGAAGGCGTCGCCTTCCTGGATACGAAATTCGCGCCGGACGACCTTGTCGCGCGTAACAGTGTTCCCGTTTACATCGATACGCTCGATATAGACTCGCGGCACCTGCTCGATCCGGAAGCGCACATCCATCGTGCGCTCTTCGCGGTTGATAGCGAACTGCGGGCGCGCCTCGGCAAACGCATAGCCTAACAGACCGGCGGTTTGATTGAGCGAATCGACTGTGTCCTCGATGCGCTTGGCATTGTACCATTCGCCCTCGTGGATCGGCAGGAAGCTCTGGAACTGTTCGGAATCGAAGTCGCGCAAATCGCTGTCGAGCGCAACTTCGCCGAATTTGTATCGTTCGCCTTCCTCGACGACATAGGTAATGATGAAATCGCGGTGATCGGGTGTCAGCTCGGCGACCGCCGATACCACGCGGAAATCGGCATAGCCTTCGGTCAGATAGAACTGCCGCAAGCGCTGCTGATCGAACGCCAGGCGATCGGGATCATAGGTATCGCGCGACGAGAAAAAGCGGAAGAAACGGGACTGCTTGGTCGCCATCTCCGAGCGCAATTGGCCATCGGAAAAAACTTCGTTACCGATAACGTTGATCTGCCTGACGTTCGAGCGCGGCCCTTCATTGATCTCGAAAACGATATCGACGCGATTCTGGTCGAGCGTCACCATCTGCGGCTCGACCGATGCGGCGAACCTGCCGCGGCGGCGATAGAGCTCGATGATCCGCGCAACATCGGCGCGGGTGCGGGAGCGGGTAAATATTTGCCGCGGAGCGAGCCGGATCTCGCCGCGTAAATCTTCGTCCTTGATGCGCCGATTGCCTTCGAGAAGGATCCGATTGATCACCGGGTTTTCCTGCACGACGATCGTCAGGTCGCCCTGATTGTCGCGAATCTCGACATCGGCGAAAAGCTCGGTTTCGAACAGATCGCGAAGCGCTTCGTCCAGCGCTTCGTGGGTATAGATTTGGCCAGGCTGCAACTCGATATAGGACAGCACCGTCCCAGGCTCGATCCGCTGCGAGCCTTGCACTTCGATTGTGCGAATGACGGCGTCGTCGGCAAGCGGGCTAGCAGGAGCGGTTGCCGCCGGAGGCGCTATTTCTTCTGCAACCGATGTCGTCGTCTCGGCCTGTGAATTGGCCGGCGACGACAATCCGCCCAGAATGGTTCCGAACAGCAGCACCGAGACCAGCTGCTGCCTCGAATTTCGTCCTTTTGTCAGATGCACGCGGTACTGCCCTTTTATCTTCGTCTTGCCGGAATGGAAAATCCGGAAATGCCGGACGTGCCCTGCCCGATCAGCGTCAGCCGATCAAGCCGCTCAGTCGCTCCCAAAGCCCAAACGATCCCAAATCGATTACCGTTACCATCAGCATGAAGCTCAACAGAACTGCGAGGCCCATGCGAAATGCCCATTCTTGCGCCTCTGGCTTGACGGGCTTCCGGCGAACGGCTTCCGCCACATAGAAGACCAAATGACCTCCGTCGAGCATCGGGATTGGCAACAAGTTGATGAATCCGAGATTAATCGAGATCGCCGCGAGGAAAAAGAAGAAGGCGAGAAAGCCCAGGCTAGCCTGCTGACCGGAAATCTGCGCGATTTTCAGCGGCCCGCCCAGTTCGCGAACCGAGCGTCGGCCGGTGACTATCTGGCCCAGCGTCACGACAATCATCTCGACCATGTCTCCGGTCCGCGAAACAGCGGCGCCAGGCACCTCTAATGGGCTTAGTCGCCGCAGCTCGGAACCTTCGGCGAAAATGCCCAGCCGGCCGATCCGCGCCTCATTGCCGAAACGGTCGCGCTCGACCCGACTTTCGGGCGTGGCCTCGATGGTGACCACGCTTCCATCGCGAAGGACGTCGAAATGCATCGCCTGACCGGGACGAATAATGACGGTCTCGGCGAGTTCTTCGAAACGGTCGATCGGACGTCCGTCAATGCTTCTTACCCGATCTCCGAGTTCGAAGCCCGCCTGTTCGGCAGGAGAACCCTCGACGAGGCCGGTTACGACAGGCGGCGTTTGCGGCTGTCCGTAAGCGGCGAAAATGCCCATGAAGATAATGATCGCGAGCGCGAAGTTGATAAGCGGACCGGCCGCAACGATGATGAAGCGCTTCCACACGGGCTGAAACTGAAACAACCCCTCACGCTCTTCTTCGGGTAAAGCGAGCATTGCGGGATCGGGTTGGCTCGCAGCATTCATGTCTCCGGCAAATTTGACATAGCCGCCCAATGGCAGCCAGCCCACTTTCCAACGTGTGCTGCGGCGGTCCGTCCAGCCGAAAATCTCGCGGCCGAATCCTATCGAGAATATCTCGGTTCTGACGCCGCATGCGCGGGCCGCAAGATAATGGCCCATCTCGTGGATAAAGACGAGCGGGCCGATCACCAGCAAGAAGGCGATCACCGTAAATACTATGCCGGGGCTTGCCTCGATCATGCGGCCTCTTTTTCCGTTCGTTCGCGGGTATAGGCCCGGGCCTGTTCGTCGATGGCAAAAACCTCATCGAGCGCAGTGGGCGCAGAGGGATCATAGCGCTCCAGAACGTCGGCGACAATCGCGGCGATTTGCAGAAAACCGATACGCCCGTCGAGAAACGCGGCGACAGCCACTTCGTTGGATGCATTGAGAATCGCCGGTCGCGCGCCGCCTGCTTCCATCGCGGCGCGGGCAAGCGCGATTGCGGGAAAGCGCTCGGTATCGGGTTCCTCGAAATCGAGGCGTCCGATTGCCGCGAGATTGAGGCGTTCGCACGGCGTTTTCATGCGTTCTGGCCAGGCAAGCGCATAGGCGATAGGCGTCCGCATGTCCGGTGAGCCGAGCTGGGCAATCACCGAGCCATCGCAATATTCGACCATCGAATGAACCACGGATTGCGGATGAACGACGATCCGGAAATCGTCAGGCTGCAGGTTGAACAGGTGATGCGCTTCGATAAGTTCGAGTCCCTTGTTCATCATGGTCGCCGAATCGATCGAGATTTTTGCGCCCATCGACCAGTTGGGATGTTTGACCGCGCGCTCGGGCGTCACGTCGCGCATGGCGGCGCGATCCCATTCGCGGAACGGCCCGCCGCTGGCTGTAAGGATCACGCTCGCTATGCCCTCGGGCCGATCGTGGTCGAAGCACTGAAAGATGGCATTGTGTTCGGAATCTACCGGAAGAATTGTAACGCCGCGCCGCTTTGCCGCCTCCGTCATCAGCGATCCGGCCGAAACCAGCGATTCCTTGTTCGCGAGCGCGATTGTCGTCCCTGCTTCTATAGCTGTCATCACCGGGCGAATCCCTGCCGCCCCAACGATGGCGGCCATCACCAGATCGGCGGACATTGCCGCCGCTTCGCAAATTGCCTCGGCGCCGGCGGCGCTTGTTATTCCGCTACCGGCCAGCGCCGCGGCGAGATCGCCCGCGAGAGCTTCGTCGCCGATTACCGCGTGATGTGCGCCGATCCGGCGCGCGACGTCGGCAAGTCCTGCGACATCGCGATACGCCGTCAGCGCGACGACCTCGAATGTCTCGGGATTGCGCGCCAACAGGTCGAGCGTCGATTGACCGACCGAGCCGGTTGCGCCCAGGATCGTGATCCTTCGGCGGTCGCTCATGACAGCAGACCCATGACGAGGATCGCCGCCATGCAGATCGAAACCGGCATCAGCCCGTCAAGGCGATCAAGCGCGCCGCCGTGACCGGGAAAGAGGCCCGAGCTATCTTTGACTCCTGCCCGGCGCTTGAGCCAGCTTTCATAGAGATCGCCTCCTTGCGCGACGATCGCGAATATACCGGCGAGCGGGATCAGCCAGAGCGGCAGCAGCAAGCTATTGATGACGATGAGACTGCTAACCAGCAGTGCGCTCGCAATGCCGCCGATAAGGCCCGCCCATGTCTTGTTGGGACTGTACGTCGGCGCGAGCTTGGGCCCTCCGATCGCTTTTCCGGAAAAATAGGCGCCTATATCGGTCGCCCAGACTATCGCGAGCGTCCACAATGTCAGCTCTATGCCGTTTTGTTCGCGAAGGAAGACAATCGCCACGATGGCCAAGCCAATATAGAGCAGTCCCATGCCGAGCCGCAGACTGGACCCGATTAGAGCAATCGCGACAGCGCATCCCGCCAGCGCAAAGATTGTATAGCCGTCGATCAATCTGATCGATGGGTGAATGAATAGCAACGAGCCACCCAGCAGAAGCGCCGCGACCAGCGTCTTCCAGCGCTCGACCTGCAATAGCCCCGACCATTCGACCATCATCGCAACGCCGAGCAGGCTGGCGAGCAGCCAGAAGGCTGATTTGCCCGCATAGAGCGCGGCAAGCGCCACCGATACCAATATCAGCCCGGTGATCGTACGCTTTAGAAGACCGCGAAATTGACGGGGCTTGGCTAGCTCGCTCACAGGCCACCGTAGCGCCGGTCGCGTCGACCGAATTCGGCGAGTGCCTCGGTGAGAGCGGCGGCGCTGAAATCTGGCCATAGAATATCGGTGAACAGCAACTCGGCATAAGCCGACTGCCAGAGCAGGAAATTTGACAGCCGCTTTTCGCCCGATGTTCGTATCAACAGATCGAGCGGTGGAAGGCCGTATGTATCGAGCCGTGCCTCAATTGCGGCAACATCGATCGTCTCGGGCTCCAGCGTGCCTGCCTTGGCTTCTTCGGCAAGGCTTCGCGCGACCGAAGCGAGTTCGGACTGCGCGCCATAGTTGAGGGCGACGACGATCGTCGCGGCTGTATTATTTGCGGTGCGGGCGATAGCGCCGTCGATCAGTTCGACGACATCGGTTTCGAAAGCATGATAATCGCCGATCACTTTGATGCGAATTCCCGCCCCGGCCATTTCCTCCAGTTCGCTACGGATAAAACGCCGAAGCAAGTTCATCAGATCGGCTATTTCCGCTGCCGGCCGGCGCCAGTTCTCAGACGAAAAAGCGTAGAGCGTCAAAACTTCGATACCGGCCTCGCCCGCAGCGCGGACGATCTCGCGGGCTGCTTCGATGCCCTTGCGATGCCCTGCTATACGCGGCAATTTTCGCCGTTGAGCCCAACGGCCGTTGCCGTCCATGATGATAGCGACATGGCGCGGAACGACGGTACCGCCGTCGGCCTGGGGCACGGCTTTCGCATTCACCCTGGCCGCTTTGGCGATCACAGTTCGAGAATTTCCTTTTCCTTGGCGTCGGCGAGCGTATCGATTTCGGCAATCATTTCGTCGGTCAGCTTTTGCACCTCGACTTCGCTACGTTTCCGATCGTCCTCACCAATTTCCTTCTTATTCCCATCCGCCTTGAGCGCGTCCATTCCATCGCGCCGCACGTTGCGTACGGCCACCTTGGCTTTCTCGGCATATTGGCCGGCGAGCTTGGCCAGCTCTTTGCGGCGTTCTTGGGTCAGATCGGGGACCGGAAGGCGGATCATCTGGCCGTCGAGTTGCGGATTAAGGCCGAGCCCCGCGGCGCGGATCGCCTTTTCGACGGGTTGAACGTTCGAACCATCCCAGACCTGCACGGTCAGCATCCGCGGTTCGGGCGCGCTCACCGTTGCAACCTGATTGAGCGGCATATTCGAACCATAGACTTCTACCATCACCGGATCGAGCAGCGAGGCGCTCGCGCGCCCGGTTCGCAATCCGCCCAGATCTCCACGCAGCGATTCGATGGCGCCGGTCATTCGGCGTTCGAGATCGCCCTTGTCATATTGCGCCATCAGGCGTCTCCCCCTGTATCGACGATGGTGGCGGTGCCTTCGCCCGCCAGAACGGTTGCAAGATTGCCGCGTTCGCGAATGTTGAACACGACGATCGGGATATTGTTGTCGCGGCACAGGGCGACGGCGCTGGCATCCATCACCTTGAGATTATCCGAGAGCACGCGGTTGAACGTCAGCCGGTCGTAGCGCGTCGCGGTTTCGACCTGCTTGGGGTCTGCATCGTACACGCCGTCGACGCTGGTGCCCTTGAACAATGCATCGCAGCCCATTTCGGCGGCGCGCAATGCCGCAGCGGTATCGGTAGTGAAATAGGGGTTTCCGGTACCGGCGGCGAAGATGACGATCCGGCCGCGCTCCATATGCCGGACCGCACGACGTCGGATATAGGGCTCGCACACAGTGTCCATCGGGATGGCCGATAGTACGCGTGTGTCTTGGCCGATCTGCTCAAGGGCGTTCTGGACGGCTAGTGCGTTCATGACAGTGGCTAGCATGCCCATATAGTCGGCGCTTGTCCTGTCGAAGCCCTTTGCGGCTGCCGCCAACCCACGAAATATATTGCCTCCGCCGACGACGAGACACAATTCGTGCCCCGCTTCCTTGGCGGCGGCGACCTCGCCGGCAAGGCGCGCGGTGGTTTCGGGATCGATACCGAACTGGCCGTCTCCCATCAGCGCTTCGCCGGAGAGTTTGAGCAGAATGCGGTTATAGCGTGGGCGGGACATCGCCTGACAGGTCTCTCGATGATGGATATGCAAGCGGCGCGCACCCTAATGGGGGTACGCGCCGCTGCCAAGCATTTGATAAGCGAGCTGTGGAGTATACCGCCGCGGCCCGCGTTTCACTCCGATGATCGGTTCGCCGATCAGGCGCCGACTGCCGCGGCGACTTCCGCTGCGAAATCGTCCTGCTTTTTCTCGATGCCTTCGCCGAGCTGGAAGCGGACATAATCCTTGAGCACGATTTCGCTGCCTGCGTCTTTTGCCGCAGCGGCCACGACGTTCTCGATCGTGGTCTTATTGTCGATGACGAAAAGCTGGCTCATCAGCGCATTTTCTTTGCGATATTTGGCGATCGCGCCCTCGACCATCTTCTCGACGATATTGCCGGGCTTGCCCGATTCGGCAGCCTTTTCGGTGGCGATCGCACGTTCGCGCTCGACCATCTCGGGATCGAGATCGTCGCCGGTCAGCGCCAGAGGCGCTGCTGCGGCGATGTGCATGGCGAGCTGTTTGCCGAGCGTTTCGAGAGCCTCAGCGTCTGCCGCACTCTCCAGCGCCACCAGCACACCGATCTTGCCCATACCTGCGGTCGCGGCGTTATGGACATAAGGAACGACCAAGCCCTGAGTAACGGCTAGCTTGGCCATTCTGCGCAGACCCTGATTTTCGCCAATCTTGGCAATATTGTCGGTCAGTTTTTCTTCGACCGTGCCGCCGCCGGGATAATCGGCGGCCTTGAGCGCATCGATGCCGCCATCGACATCGAGCGCAATCGCGGTGACTTTGCCGACGAAATCCTGAAAGCTACCGTTCTTGGCGACGAAATCGGTTTCGGAATTGACTTCAACCGCTGCGCCTTCATTGCCGCGAACCGCGACGCCGACGAGGCCTTCGGCCGCCGTGCGTCCGGCCTTCTTGGCGGCGGCCGCGAGACCCTTGGTGCGCAGCCAATCGATGGAGGCTTCCATGTCGCCGCCATTTTCGGCGAGCGCTTTTTTCGAATCCATCATGCCGGCGCCGGTGCGCTCGCGCAGTTCTTTCACGTCCTGAGCTGAAAAGTCGGCCATCTGTCCGTTCCTTTTGTTTTGCTGGTCGATAAATGCAGACGGCAGAGGAGTGCTTCCCCTGCCCGCCCGCTCAGTAAAATTCGCGCAATAGCGCAGAAGAGTCAGGCTTCGGTGGAAGCGATCGCCGGTTCCTTGGGCGGTTCGACGGCAGCGCCGATATCCTCGCCCGAAGCCGCCGCAGCCTTTTGCGAGCCCGCGCCCGCAGCAGCGGCCACAGCTTCGCAATAGAGACGGATCGCGCGCGCCGCGTCGTCATTCGCCGGGATCGGGAAAGCGATGCCGTCGGGGCTGACATTGCTGTCGAGGATCGCGACGACCGGAATGCCGAGCGTATTGGCTTCCTTGATCGCAAGCTCTTCCTTGTTGGCGTCGATCACGAACATCACCGTAGGCA
>CAYQVL010000022.1:7903-10907 GCA_964420825.1 uncultured Sphingomonadaceae bacterium | reverse complement strand
GAAATCATTGCAGCGCGAAACCGTGGGTTCCAAACGTTGGAATCAATCCACTAGAATAGCTTTTTTCTGCGCCAAACCGTTAAGCGAAAATTGCGGAACATACGGAAATCTTATCCGTTTCTTTGTTAACCGCTCGCCATTTCGGCGCGCGTCAGCAAAGGAGCACAATCATGGGTGAACTCGCAGACAAAGCCAAGGGCAACGCCAACAAGGCGTCAGGATCCGTCAAGGAAGCCGTCGGCAAAGCGACCGATAACGAGAACCTTGAAACCGAAGGCAAGGCTCAGCAGGTCAAGGGCTCGGCACAGAACATTAAGGGTGAAGTGAAGGGTGCGCTCGGAGACAAAGTCTAACGTCGCCTCAAAGAGCAACCCGAAGAGGCCGCTGCCGGAGGGCAGCGGCCTTTTTCGCGTCGGGCGTCAGGTTTTGGTCGCATCCCGCAAATTGCCGACCGATAGTCCCGCTGCCAGCTGATCTTCGACATCGATCTTGAGGTGGAGCAATTTGACGCCGGCCTGCGCCTTGGCCGCGTCGAGAGCGGGCGCAAATTCCGATGTGGCCTCGATTGTTTTGCTCCAGGCACCGAAGGCCTTGGCGAGCGCGGCAAAATCGGGGTTGGCGAGGGTCGTGGCCGACAGTCGACCAGGATAGTTGCGCTCCTGGTGCATGCGGATCGTGCCGTAGCTCGAATTGTCGATAACGATCACGATCATATCGCAGCCATGTTGGACGGCGGTAGCCAGTTCCTGGCCGTTCATCAGAAAATCGCCGGCGCCTGCGACCGCGACGATCTGGCGGTCGGGATTGCGGAGCGCCGCGGCGACGGCGGCGGGAACTCCATAGCCCATCGCGCCTGCGGTTGGAGCTAGCTGGCTCACCGGTCCAGCATAGCGCCAATAGCGATGCCACCAGCCCGAAAAATTGCCCGCGCCATTGCAGATGATGCTGTCGGCGGGAAGCGCCGCGCGCGCCGCCGCCACGCATTGGGCAACATCGAGTTTGAGGTCGTCATTGGGTTCGACCGTGCTCCATGCTTCCCACTCGGTATGCGCTTCCTTGCCGCAGTCGAAATCGATAATGTCGTGATCCCAGAGAGAGGATTCTTCACTAAACTCTCGCATATCGGCGCAGATCGCGAGGTCGGTTCGATAGACGCTGCCGAGCTCTTCGGGATCGGGGTGGACATGGACGAGAATCTGATCGGGATGGTCAGTCGCGATCAGGCTGTAGCCGTCGGTTGTGGCCTCGCCGAGCCGCGCCCCGACGACCAGAAGCAGGTCGGCGTTGCGGACGCGATCGAGCAGTTTGGGGTTGGGGCCGTAGCCGAGATTCCCGGCCCAAACCATTGATTCATTAGGGATAGCGTCCTGGCGCCGGAAACCGCACGCGACCGGAAGGCCGATATCTTCGGCAAACTGCCGGAAATAATGCGACGCGCCTTCGCACCAGTCGGCGCCGCCGACGATCGCGAGCGGCGACGAGGCGTCTTTGAGCATGCCCATCAGCGTTTCCATCGCTTCGGGATCGGGATGCTGGGCAGGGCGCGTAACCCTCGGGCGATCGAGCGCCTCGACCTCATCGCGCAGCATATCCTCGGGGAGCGCCAGCACGACCGGCCCGGGCCGTCCCGCCATCGCCACCGACCATGCCCGCGCGATATATTCGGGAATCCGCGCGGCGTCGTCGATCTTAGCCGCCCATTTGCACATCGGTCCGAACATCGCGGGGAAATCGATCTCCTGAAACGCCTCGCGATCCTTGTCGCCGCGGCCGACATCGCCGATGAAATAGATCATCGGCACCGAATCCTGCCGGGCCACATGGACGCCGATCGAGCCGTTGGTCGCGCCGGGGCCGCGTGTAACAAAAGCGATGCCAGGCCGCCCGGTCATCGCGCCGTCGGCTGCCGCCATGAACGAAGCGCCGCCCTCCTGCCGGCAGGTCACGAGGTCGATCATATCGCAGTCATGGAGCGCGTCGAGCACCGCGAGATAGCTTTCGCCGGGGACGCAAAAAATGCGGTCGCAGCCCTGGGCGACGAGATTGTCGACGAGGATCTGGCCACCGGTGCGGGATAGGGGAGTGTGGGTCATGTCGCTCACGCCTGATGGATGGCTTTGGTGATCATATAGGCGTCGAGGCCTTCGGGTCCGTCTTCGCTGCCATGACCCGACTCCTTCACGCCGCCGAACGGCGCATCGACGGCGCTGATACCGACGGTGTTTATGCCGACCATTCCGCTTTCAATGAGGTCGCCGACGCGCATCGCCTGGCGGCCGTTCTCGGTAAATGCGAAGGCGGCGAGACCGTAGGGCAGGCGGTTGGCCTCCTCGACGGCGTCGTCGAAGCTCTCGAAGGGCCGCATCATCGCGACCGGGCCGAAGGGCTCGGTCGACATGATCTGCGCGTCGTTGGGGACATCGACGAGCACCGTCGGGCGGAAAAAGAAGCCGCCGCCCTGCTCCTCATGGTGTTCGCCGCCGGTTGCGATGCGTGCGCCCTTCGATGCGGCGTCCTCGATCAGCAGGCTGACCGCTTCCGGGCGGCGTACATTGGCGAGCGGTCCCATCTGCGTGCCCTCGTTCATGCCGTTGCCGACTGTCAGCCGCTCGGTCCGCGCGGTGAATTCCTCGGCGAAGCGTTTGTAGATACCGCTCTGAACATAGAATCGCGTCGGGCTGACGCAGACCTGACCGGCGTTGCGGAATTTCTGCGGGACGATGATGTCGAGCGTGCGCTCGAGATCGCAATCATCGAAGACGAGCACCGGCGCATGACCGCCGAGCTCCATCGTTGTCCGCTTAACGCCGTCGGCAGCGAGCTTCAGCAGATGCTTGCCGACAGGCACCGAGCCGGTGAAGCTGATCTTGCGGATCACCGGCGACGCGATCAGCTGCCTGCTGACCACGTCGGGCTCGCCGAAAACGAGCTGCGCGACATGGCCGGGAACACCGCCGTCGATCACGCATTGCATGAGAGCGATCGCGCAGGCCGGCGTTTCCTC
>CAYQVL010000022.1:0-7893 GCA_964420825.1 uncultured Sphingomonadaceae bacterium | reverse complement strand
GGCTTGCAAATGATTGAGCAGCCCGCCGCCAATGAAGGCGCGAGCTTGCGCGCCATCAGGAAGAGCGGGAAATTCCACGGGCTGAACGCGGCGACCGGGCCGACGGCCTGCTTGATCACGATCGAGCGCGATCCCGTCGGGCGAACGAGCACCCGCCCATGCGCGCGTTTGGCCTCTTCGGCGAAATAGTCGAACAGCGCGGCCGCGCCGATCACCTCGCCCTTGGCTTCGGCGAGCGGCTTGCCTTGCTCCATTGTCAGCAGCGGCGCGATCGCCTCGGCGCGCTCGCGCAGCAGCTTGGCGACCTCGCGCAGGATATTGCCGCGTACCGCGACATCGCTCTGGCGCCATTCGCGAAAGCCCCGATCGGCGGCGTCGAGCGCGCGGTCGAGATCGCCGACGGTCGCCAGCGGCAGCTCGCCGAGCGTTTCGCCGGTCGCCGGGTTGACGACGGCATGTCGCTCGCGGCCTTCGCCGCCGATCCACTCGCCGTCGATCTGGAGTTGCAGGGCTTGAGGATAGCCGGAGCCGGTCATAATCGCTCTTTTGCTTGATGTTTGGGTTGCGACCGCCTCTAAATCAGTGCGCGACCAACGGCAATCATAGAGACGGATGGGGGACGAAATGGAGACGGTAACCGATGGACTGCGCTTTCCAGAAGGCCCGGTGGCGATGGACGATGGCAGCGTCATCCTCGTCGAGATCGCCGATGGGCGGATCACGCGCGTTCGCCCCGACGGATTGAAGGAAACCATCGCGACGCCTGGCGGCGGCCCCAACGGCCTCGCCATCGGCCCCGACGGCAAGCTCTATTGCTGCAATAATGGCGGCTTCAATTATGTCGAATCTAACGGAATGCTCGCCCCGCACGGCATCGCCGGCGATTATTCGGGCGGCCGGATCGAGCGGATCGATCTCGCAACCGGCGAGGTCGAGACGCTTTACAAGGACGGCGATTTCGGCTGCCGATTGCGCGGCCCCAACGACATCGTCTTCGACGCGCATGGCGGCTTCTGGTTCACCGATCACGGCAAGCAGAATTTCGACACCCGCTGTCACGATATCGTCGGTATTTTCTACGGCAAGGCCGACGGAAGCCATTTGGAGGAGGTGATTTTTCCTTCCTACAATCCCAACGGCATCGGCCTTTCGCCCGACGGCAAGACGCTCTACGCCGCCGAAACCTTCACCTGCCGGTTGACCAAATTCAGCATCCTCGCGCCGGGCAAGATCGACGATGCGGCGGGCCCCGGCGGCCCCGGCATCCCGCTCTACCGCCCCGCCGGCTATAAGTTCTTCGATAGCCTCGGCATCGAGAAAAGCGGCAATATCTGCGTCGCGACGATCGGCGAATGCGGCATCAGCGTGATCTCTCCGCAAGGCGATCTCGCCGAGTTCGTCGCCACCGACGATATCTTTACGACCAATATATGCTGGGGCGGAGAAGATATGCGCACGGCGTATATCACGCTCTCGGGCACCGGTCGGCTGGTGAAAACGCAATGGGCGCGACCCGGGCTGAGGCTCGAGCATAACGCGTGATGCTGTCGGCGGTTATCTGGGATTTCGGCGGCGTCATCACGACCTCGCCCTTCGATGCGTTCAACCGGATGGAGGCCGATAAAGGCCTACCGCGCGATACCGTGCGGCGGATCAACGCCGCCGATCCCGATGCCAACGCCTGGGCGAAATTCGAACGCGCTGAAATCGATGAGTCGGCGTTTGATACGCAGTTCGCCGAGGAGGCGCGGGCAGCTGGCGTCGACGGGCTGAGCGGCGGCGATGTCCTCGCCTGTCTGTCGGGTGACATCCGCCCGGCGATGGTCGCGATGCTCGACGACCTCAAGGCGCGCGGATTCAAGCTCGGCTGCATCACCAACAATGTGCCGAGCGGTCATGGCGCGGGGATGGCGCTTGATGAAGCCAAGGCGGCGACGATCTCCGGGATCATGGCGCGCTTCGACCATGTCATCGAAAGTTCGAAAGCCGGCGTCCGCAAGCCAGACCCGCGGATCTACGCGATGATGTGCGAGGCGCTCGACGTGGAGCCCGAAGCGTGCGTCTATCTCGACGATCTCGGCATCAACTGCAAACCTCCCGCGGCGATGGGGATGACGGCGATTAAGGTGACGAGTGAGGAACAGGCGCTGGGCGATTTGCGCTCGGCGCTCGGGGAGGAGTTCAGTTCTGCAATTGACCCCACTCCCTTCGCCCGCCTATCTGCGGGCAAACGCCGACGGAGCTTTCGATGAAGAAAATTTACCCCGACGCCGCCGCCGCGCTCGACGGCCTGTTGTTCGATGGCATGCATATCTGCGCGGGCGGTTTCGGCCTGTGCGGCATTCCCGAGCGCTTGATCGACGCGATCCGCGACAGCGGCGTCAAGGACCTCACCATCGCGTCGAACAATGCCGGCATCGACAATGAGGGGCTGGGCAAGCTCTTGCGCACCAGGCAGGTCAAAAAGATGATCAGCTCCTATGTCGGCGAGAACAAGGAGTTCGAGCGGCAGTTTCTCGCCGAGGAGCTCGAAGTCGAATTCTGCCCGCAGGGGACGCTCGCCGAGCGCTGCCGGGCGGGCGGCGCGGGCATACCGGGCTTCTACACAAAGACCGGCGTCGGCACGGTCGTTGCCGAGGGCAAGGAAGTGAAGGAGTTCGACGGCCCGAATGGACCGGAAGACTATATCCTCGAACGCGGCATCTTCGCCGACCTCGCGATCGTCAAGGGCTGGAAGGCCGACAAGGCCGGCAACCTGATCTTCCGCAAGACCGCGCGCAACTTCAACCAGCCGATGGCGACCGCGGCGAGAGTCTGCATCGCCGAGGTCGAGGAGATCGTCGAGATCGGCGCGCTCGATGCCGACTGCATCCACCTCCCCGGCATCTATGTGAAGCGGATGATCGACGGATCGCCCTACGACAAAAAGATCGAGTTCGAGACGGTGCGCGAGAGGGAGGCGGCATAATGGCCTGGGACCGCAACCAGATGGCCGCGCGCGCGGCGCGCGAGCTCGAGGACGGCTATTATGTCAATCTCGGCATCGGTATCCCGACGCTCGTCGCCAACCATATCCCCGAGGGCATAGAGGTGACGCTGCAATCGGAAAACGGCATGCTCGGCATCGGGCCGTTTCCGTACGAAGACGAGATGGACCCCGATCTGATCAATGCCGGCAAACAGACGATCAGCGAGCTGCCCTCGTCGAGCTATTTCGGCTCCGACCAGAGCTTCGCGATGATCCGCGGTGGGCATATCGACCTGACGGTACTCGGCGCGATGGAGGTCGCCGAAAATGGCGATATCGCCAACTGGATGATTCCGGGCAAGATGATCAAGGGCATGGGCGGCGCGATGGACCTGGTCGCGGGCGTCAAGAAGATCATCGTCGTCATGGATCACAATTCGAAGGCCGGAGATCCCAAGTTCATCCCCGCCTGTACGCTGCCGCTGACCGGCACCAACGTAGTCGACATGATCGTCACCAATCTGTGCGTCTTCAAACGCGACGATCACGACAGCCCGTTCAAGCTCGTCGAACTGGCGCCCGATGTGACCGCCGAGGAGGTCGCCGAGAAGACGACGGCCAAATATGAGGCGGCGCTTTAACTGGTAATCGTCATGCTGAACTTGTTTCAGCATCCATCTCTCAATCTGCAAAGACGGTGTCGTAGGAAAAAATGCGTCCTGAAAGACGTTCCGGATGAAAAGGGAAACTGGCCATGACCATCAAGCTCCATCACCTTCGCTTTTCGCGCTCTACGCGGATCATCTGGCTGTGCGAGGAACTCGGGATCGACTATGAAATCCGGGAGCACCACCGCAATCCGCAGACCAACCGTTCGCAGGACGATCTTTATGCGATCCATCCGCTCGGCAAGGCGCCGACGGTCGAGATCGACGGTCATGTCATGGTCGAATCGGGCGCGATCATCGAATATATTATCGAAACGCGCGGCGAGGGAAAACTTGCGCCGGCATCGGACGGCGACCGCGCGCCCTATCTCGAATGGCTGCAATTTGCCGAAGGTACGGTCGCGATGCCGGTCCTGCTGACCTTGCTCGGTCCTCGCTTCGGCGGACTCGGCGATATATTGGGAGGTTTTGTCGGCGGCGAAGTGACCAAGTTGCTCGACTATATCGACGCGCATTTGGATGGCCGTGATTTCGTCGTCGGCGATGCGTTGACCGGGGCGGATATCAACCTCGAATATCTGCTCGAACTTTCCCACATGGTCGGGCTGCTCGACGCGCGGCCCAACACCAAGGCCTATCTCGAACGGCTGATGGCGCGTCCGGCTTACAAAAAAGCCATCGAAATCGGCGGGCCGCTCGTCGACCGGCCCGCCTGAGTCGACTCAGGCGGCTAAAAATTGACGAGCGCGCCAACCATCACTTGTTCGGGATCGTAGCTGCCGCTCGCCTCGCGGTGGCGATATTCGACGCGGATGCCGAAATCCCTGCCGATATTGTAACGCGCGCCGAGGCCGTAGATGATGCCGTCCATCGAATCGTCGCGGTCGAACTGGACGCCGGTCGCGACATCGATAACGCTGATGTCGACCTGCTCGCCGCCATAGCCGGCGATGCCGTAAGCGGCGAGGCCGGGCAGCGGGGAGAGGCCGAGCCGGGCGGTTCCGCTCCAGTTGAAGCGCGCCTGGGTGCGGACTTCGCGGTCGCTTGCGCCGTCGCGGACGATCGCGACGGTTTCGCCGGTCGAATCGCCGATATTGGCCTCGACCGCCATATAGCCGAGCGGGAAGCTCGGCAGTTCGACGCCGGCGAAGGCGCCGTAATCGACGCCGTTGCTTTCGTCGCGCGAGACGATCGCGCCGGGTTCGCCGAAGGCGCCGCCATTGCGCTCGCCAGTCCCCGCTTCGAGGCCCATATAGATATCGGGAACGAAGGGGACGCTCTGCGCGGCGGCGGGCGCTGCCGCCGATGCGGCGGCGATAGCGACGGCGGGAAGAATGATGGTTTTCATACGCAAGATCCTCAAAAACAGATGTCGTCGCCCCCGCGTCGGCTTTCCGCCCATTATGGTTAAAGAGCCGTTAACTTTCGCGAAGCGCGCGGCGAGCTGCGCTCCTGGAAAGGCGAAATGCTTTATGAATTGATGGCGATATGGCCTTGGCCGTGTGCGAAGGCGAAACAAAAGATCGGATAGTATCGCTTTGGCGCAATCTATTGGGTATAGGTCACGCATGGGGGAACGATTTCAAATCTATCTGATCAAGCCGACGCGTTACCATGACGACGGCTATCCGCTGACCTGGTGGCGCTCGATCATCCCGTCCAATTCGCTCGCCTGCATGGCGGGGATCGTCAACGACGCGCTCGAACGTGGCGCGCTCGGCGATATTGAATGCGACGTCCATACGATTGACGAGATCCACACCCGGGTCGATCCGAACAAGATCGCGCGCGCGATCGGGCTTGCCGGCGGCAGGGGCTTTATCGGGCTGGTCGGGGTGCAGTCGAACCAGTTTCCGCGGACGATGGTGATGGCGCGCGAATTCCGCGCCGCCGGGCTGCCGGTGTCGATCGGCGGCTTTCACGTCTCTGGCTGCCTCGCGATGATTAAGGAGCCGACCCCGGAACTCGTCGAGGCGCAGGAGCTCGGCATCAGCTTATTCGCCGGCGAGGCCGAGGACGGCCGCATCGACGAGGTGCTGCGCGACGCCTATGCGGGCGCGCTCAAGCCGATATACGACTGGCTCAAGGACACGCCCAACATTGCCGGCGCGCCGATCCCGTTCTTGCCGCGCGAGCAGGTCGAGAACAACACCAATAAATTCTCGAGCTTCGATCTTGGACGCGGCTGCCCGTTCGAATGCTCCTTCTGCACGATCATCAACGTCCAGGGGCGCAAGAGCCGCTTCCGCACCGCCGACGACCTTGAAAAGATCATCCGCGTCAACGCCGCCGCCGGGATCACGCGCTTCGTGCTCACCGACGACAATTTCGCGCGCAACCGGAACTGGGAGCAGTTCGCCGATCGATTGATCGAGCTGCGCGAACAGGGATTCAAGGTGAAGCTGGTCATCCAGGTCGATACGCTCGCCCATCGCATCCCCAATTTCATCGACAAATGCGTGGCTATGGGCGTCGACGAGCTCTTCGTCGGGCTCGAGAACGTCAACGCCGACAATCTCGAAGCGGCGAAGAAACGGCAGAACCGCGTAGAGGAATATCGCGAGATGTTCCTCCAGTGGAAGAAGCACCCGGTGTTCATCATCTGCGGTTATATCATCGGTTTCCCCAACGATTCATACGACTCGATCATGCACGATATCGGTATCCTCAAGAAGGAACTACCGATCGATGCGATCTATCTCAATTTCCTGACCCCGTTGCCGGGCAGCGAAGACCATAAGCGGATGTATGAGGCGGGCGAGTGGATGGACCGCGATCTCAACAAATACGATCTCAACCACCGCGTTACCCACCACCCCAAGATGAGCGACGAGGAATGGGAGCGCGCGCACACCGACGCCCATCGCAGCTTCTACAGCTTCGAGCATATGGAGGCGATCATGCGGCGGATGGTCGCGCTCAAATCGAACAAGAAGAAGATGACCGTCCACCGGCTGCTCGCCTATCGCGAGGCGGTCCGCATCGGCGGCGTCGCCAAGTTCGAATCGGGTTATATCCGTATGCGCCGCCGCACCCAGCGCCGCCCAGGGATGAAGCCTGAAAACCCGCTCGTTTTCTACCCGAAATACACGTTTCTCGGCATTTACAACATGATCCGCATATCGCGCACCTGGTGGAGGCTTCACCGGGCGATGAAGCGCGCGCTCGCCGATCCGAACCGGCTCGCCTATCGCGACGAGGCGATAGCGCACGACGATGCGTTGCGCGATGCGCTGCTCCACGACACGCGCGCCTCGGCCAATGCCGAAATCCGCCGCAGCCATCGCGAGATCGACGTTATCGCCGCCTGATCGCGGCTTCCGCTCCGCCGACGAACGCGCTACCTGCCGGAATATGACCCAGCCCCGTACACTCTATGAAAAGATCTGGGACGCGCATGTCGTCGAACGGCGCGGCGACGGGACGTGCATTGTTTTCATCGATCGCCACCTCGTCCACGAAGTGACGAGCCCGCAGGCGTTCGAAGGATTGCGCGCGGCGGGGCGAACCGTCCGCCGGCCCGATCTGACGCTCGCGGTGCCCGATCACAATCTGCCGACGACGCCGCGGCGCGATGCGGCGGGCAAGCGTATACCGATCGTCGACCCGATGTCGGCGGCGCAGCTGGCCGCGCTCGAAGCCAACGCTCCGGCCTTCGGCATCCGCTACATCGATGCCGCCGCAGCGGCGCCGGGGATCGTCCATGTCGTCGGCCCCGAGCAGGGATTTACCTTGCCCGGCTGCACTTTGGTGTGCGGCGACAGTCATACCGCGGCGCACGGCGCACTCGGCGCGCTCGCTTTCGGCATCGGCACTAGCGAAGTAGAGCATGTGCTGGCGACGCAGACATTGCTGCTCAAGCAATCGAAAACCATGGAAGTCCGCGTCGAGGGCATCCTCGGCTTCGGCGTGTCGCCCAAGGACGTCGTGCTCGCGATTGTCGGCAAGCTCGGCGCGGCCGGGGGCACCGGCCATATCATCGAATATACGGGATCGACGATCGGTGACATGAGCATCGAGGGCCGGCTGACGGTGTCGAACATGTCGATCGAGGCCGGGGCGCGGGCGGGGCTGATCGCGCCCGACGACAAGACCTACGCCTATCTGAAGGGCCGTCCGTATGCGCCGAGCGGCGAACAATGGGAGCAGGCCCTGGCCCGGTGGAAGACGCTGCCGAGCGATGAGGGCGCCACTTTTGACAGCCGCGTCATGCTCGATGCCGCCGATATCGCGCCCAACGTCACCTGGGGCACGAGC
>CAYQVL010000021.1:0-11361 GCA_964420825.1 uncultured Sphingomonadaceae bacterium | reverse complement strand
CATGTGCTGCGCTGCTTCGAGGATGACGACATCCAGCATGTCGACCAGCGCATCGACCCGATCGCCGATGCCGAAACCGTCGAAACCGAATTACTGCTCGCCGACATGGAGTCGGTCGAGCGCCGCGTCGAAAACGCCAGACGCCGCGCGACGAGCGGCGACAAGGAGGCCAAGGCGATCGCCGGCGTCCTCGGCCAGGCGCTCGATCTGCTCAAGGAGGGCAAGCCCGCGCGGCTGACCGAACCAAATGACGACGAGGAGGCGCGGGTCTTCCGCGAGGCGCAGCTGCTGACCGCCAAGCCCGTCCTCTATGTCTGCAACGTCGAAGAAGACGCCGCCGGGGGCAACGCGCAAAGCGCGCGCGTCTTCGAAAAGGCCGCAGCCGAAGGCGCCGAGGCCGTCGTCATCTCGGCAGCGATCGAATCCGAAATCGCGACGATGCCGCGCGAAGAACGCGCCGATTTCCTTGCCGATCTCGGGCTTGAGGAAACCGGCCTCGCGCGCGTCATCCGCGCGGGCTACACATTGCTCGACCTGATCACCTTCTTCACCGCCGGCCCCAAGGAAACACGCGCATGGACGGTATCGCGCTGCGCGCGCGCACCGCAGGCCGCCGGCGTCATCCATTCCGACTTCGAACGCGGATTCATCCGCGCCGAGACGATCGCCTTTGACGATTTCGTTGCGCTGGGCGGCGAAAGCGGCGCGCGCGACGCCGGCAAGCTGCGCCAGGAAGGCAAGGACTATGTCGTTCAGGACGGCGACGTGATGCTGTTCAAGTTCAACGTCTGAACCCTCTATGCTTGCGTCAAGCAGGCCGCGCTCTAAATTCGCCGCCATGATATATTTCGAAGATATCGAAGTCGGGACCAAAGCGTCCTTCGGGCATTATCGCGTCACCCGCGAAGAGGTCCTCGAATTCGCCGGAAAATACGATCCCCAGCCCTTTCATCTCGACGACGAGGCGGCGGCGCGGACGCATTTCGGGCGGCTGTCGGCAAGCGGCTGGCACAGCTGCGCGATGACGATGGCGATGCTCGTCGAGAATATGAAAAGTCAGCAAAGCGCGGGCCTCGGCTCGCCCGGGGTCGACGAGATCCGCTGGCTCAAGCCCGTCTATCCCGGCGATACGCTGCGCTGCGAGACCGAAGTCATCGACAAGCGCCCGTCGAAGAGCCGCCCCGAAATGGGATCGTTCCGCAGCCGGTTGACGGTATTCAACCAGGACGGCGCACCGGTGCTGTCGATGGTATCAATAGGATTGATCGCGACGCGGCCCGAATGGCGGTAACTCAACACCGAAAATAGCGGTTAGTCAGACCGGTTTTCTCGGCCTGAACAAGTTGGTCAATCGCCGTCGAAAGTCACGAGAGACTCGACGGCTACCTCCGCTTCGCCAAGCCTTGCCGCTCCGCCGAGATCGGGCAGATCGACAACGAACAGCGCTTCATCGATCGCCGCGCCGATCCCGCGCACCAACTCTACTGCGGCGAGCGCCGTTCCGCCGGTGGCGATCAGATCGTCGACGAGCAGCACCCGCGCGCCCTTGCCCACCGCATCGTCGTGCATTTCAAGCCGGTCGTGGCCGTATTCGAGCGCATAATCGATGCCGCGCGCCGTTCCCGGCAGCTTGCCCGATTTGCGGATCAGCACGAGCCCGGCACCAATTTCGCGCGCCAACGCCGCGCCGAAGATAAAGCCGCGCGCCTCGATCGCGGCGATGCAATCGACGGGCCCGGACACCCGCGCCGCCATCCGTTCGACGGTCAAGGCAAAGCCGCGCGCATCGAGCAGCAAAGTCGTCAGGTCGCGAAACTGGACCCCGGCCTTGGGATAATCCGGAATCGTCCGGATCAGCGCCTTGAGATCAGCGTTGTCCATTCCGCGCATGCTGAGCCTGTCGAAGCATCAATGCTTAATATCGCGCCAGACATTCTGATAGGCGAGCCAGGCAAGCGAAGTTGCGAAGATCAGGAAGATAAGCACGGCCCAGCCGGTCGATTTGCGCGCTTCCATCTTGGGTTCGGCGGTCCAGATCAGGAAAGCGGAAACGTCGCGCGCCATCTGATCGACCGTCGCCTCGGTGCCGTCGGCATAGGTGACCTGGCCGTCGGCGGTCAGCGGCGGCGGCATGGCGAGATTGAGGTTGGCGAAATAGGGATTGTAGTAAAGCCCCGTACCCGGCTGGTTGGCCTCGGGAAGCTCGGCCGGGGGATTGCGATAACCGGTGAGCAGCGCGTGGATATAGTCGGCCCCTCCCTCACGCGCCTTGGTGATCAGCGAAAGATCGGGCGGCAGCGCGTTGTTGTTGGCGGCGCGCGCGGCGATCTCGTTCGGATAAACATGCGGGAAGCTATCGGCGGCGGTTGCCGGGCGCGTCGCCGCCTCGCCGGTATCGGGATCGACCGAAGGCACTTCGATCTGCCACTGCTGTGCGATCGCGTCGACTTCGGGTTCGGTGAAGCCGAGATCGTGGAGATCGCGGAAGGCGACATAGCCAAGCGAATGGCAGGCGGCGCAGACTTCCTTATAGACCTGGAAGCCGCGCTGGAGCTGCTGGCGGTCGAAACGACCGAGAGGTCCGTCGCTCGCGAAGCTCACGGCTTCCGCCTCGCGGTGGAATTCGTGCTCGACCGTCTCTTCGGGCGGATTGCCGACATAGGCGATCGCGCCGACGATCAGCGAATAGCCGAGCACGACGACGAATCCGATGCCGACGAGAAATCCGATCAGGCGTACCATCTTGCGTTCCTTATACGGCCGGTTGCGCGGGCGGCGTGGCGCTGCCCGGGCCGGGTGAGGCCGGTTCGCCACGCTTAGCCAGTACCGATTCGGTTATCGAATTGGGCAGCGGCTTGGGCCGCTCCGTCCGCGATACGATCGGCAGGATGATGAGGAAGTGCGCGAAATAGTATATCGAGGCGATCTGGCTGACCATTACATAAGGCTCTTCGGCTGGTCGGCCGCCGCAATAGGCCAGCACTACGACATCGCCGACCAACACCCAGAACCAGAGCTTGAACTGCGGCCGGTAATTGCCCGAGCGCACCGGCGACTTGTCGAGCCAAGGGAGGAAGAAGAGCAGGATGATCGAACCGAACATCGCGATCACGCCCCAGAGCTTGGCCGGCAGGATGAAATCGACGGTAAAGGCGCGCAGGATCGCGTAGAACGGCCAGAAATACCATTCGGGAACGATGTGCGCCGGCGTCGAAAGCGGATTGGCCTCGATATAATTATCGGCATGGCCGAGGAAGTTCGGCGCGAAGAAGACTAGGATCGCGAGCAGGATCAGGAAGATGCCGACGCCGAAGCCGTCCTTGGCGGTATAATAGGGATGGAAGGGAACGGTGTCCTGCGGACCCTTTACGTCGATACCGGTAGGATTGCTCGAGCCCGGCAGATGCAGCGCCCAGATGTGGAGGAGAATCACGCCGGCGATCACGAACGGCAGCAGATAGTGGAGCGAGAAGAAGCGGTTGAGCGTCGCATTGTCGGGCGCGAAACCGCCGAGCAGCCAGCTGTGGAGCGCTTCGCCGACCAGCGGGATCGCCGAGAACAGCCCGGTGATGACCTGCGCGCCCCAATAGCTCATCTGGCCCCAGGGAAGAACGTAGCCCATAAACGCCGTCGCCATCGCCAGCAGGAAGATGACGAGGCCGAGCAGCCAGACCATCTCGCGCGGCGGCTTGTACGAGCCGTAATAAAGCCCGCGGAAGATGTGGATGTAGAGGGCGATGAAGAAGAAGCTCGCGCCATTGGAGTGAAGATAGCGAAGCAGCCAGCCCGAATTGACGTCGCGCATGATATGCTCGACCGAAGCGAAGGCGATATCGGTGCTCGCGGCGTAATGCATCGCCAGCACGATTCCGGTGACGATCTGGATGACCAGCGCGAGGCCGGCGAGCGATCCGAAATTCCAGAAATAATTGAGGTTGCGCGGCGTCGGATAGCCCTTTCCGAGCGAATTATAAATCAGCCGCGGCATAGGCAGCCTCTCGTCCATATATTTCATGAACGGATTGGTCGGGGTATATTGCTCAGCCCAGGGAAAGCTCATGTCAGTCTGCCTCAGCCGATCGTGACGGTTGTGTCGGAAGTGAATTCGTATTCGGGCACGAAGAGGTTCTTCGGCGCCGGCCCGGTGCGGATGCGCGCGGCGGTATCATAGGCCGAACCGTGGCACGGGCAGAAATAGCCGCCGAACGGGCCTTTATTCTCGCCCTGCCCAGCGCCGAGCGGGATACAGCCGAGATGCGTGCAGACCGCCAGCGTGATCAGCCAGTTCTCATGGCCTTCGACGGTGCGCTCGGCGAGCGTTTCGGGATCGCGCAGGCTCGACAAGTCGACGGCATTGGCTTCGGCGATCTCCGCCGCCGTCAGGTTGCGGACGAACAGCGGCTGCTTGCGCCACATCGTCTTGATCGCCTGACCGGCCTCGATTGACGACAGATCGATCTCGATCGACGACAGCGCGAGCACATCGGCCGACGGGTTCATCTGGTTGACGAGCGGCAACAGCGCAACGACGCCGCCGACTCCGGCAACGCTGACCGCTGCAATATTGAGAAAGTCCCGACGCCGGACGCCGTCATTCGGCGCCTCACCTTCGGTTGGATGCGTTTCTTCGACCGTAGCCATCAACTAGCCTTCATGGTTCAATCGGGACGGGAGCAAAATACGGACAGCCGCGTCCTTGCCCCCGGCGGCTTCATTGCCGCGCCTGATAGCCTTGTGCAGGGCGGTTTGCCAACAGCGTTTTTGACGCTCTTGTGACCGGGCGGTTGCGATGCCTATGTGACGGCAATGCGTATAGCCCTGCACCAGCCCGATATCGCCGGTAATGTCGGCACGATTCTAAGGATGGCCGCGTGCTTCGGCGTACCGGTCGATATCATCGAGCCCTGCGGCTTCCCCTTTTCGGACCGCAAGTTGAAGCGCGCGGGGATGGATTATGCCGGGCAGGCCGAAATTGTCCGCCACGCCGATTGGGCCGCGTTTCGCGAATCGCAACCCGGAAGGCTCGTTCTGCTCACGGTATCGGGCGGCTCGCCGCTTCCCGATGCGGCTTTCGCATCCGGAGACATAGTGCTCGCGGGCTCCGAGACATCTGGGGTACCCGCAGCCATCCATGAAGAAGCGGCGCTGCGCGTGCGCATACCGATGCGGCCGGGATTTCGCTCCTTGAATGTCGCGGTGGCAATCGGCATCGCATTGGGCGAAGCGCTGAGGCAAACGGAGGGATGGCCCGAATGATCGCACTCGACCCGCAGCAAAAGGCGGCGCGCAAAGCTTTTGAGACGCTGCGCGACCGGATTTGCGCCGAGTTCGAAGCAGTCGAAAGCGAAGGCGGCGGCGATGCGCGCTTTGTCTTCTCGCCATGGGATCGCCCCGACGAGGACGGCGCGCCGGGCGGCGGCGGCGTCCAGAGTCTGATGAAGGGCAAGGTGTTCGAAAAGGCCGGTGTCAACGTTTCGACGGTTTGGGGCCGCTTCAGCGAGGAGTTCGCCAAGACGATCAATGGCGCCGAAGACGATCCACGCTTTTTCGCCACGGGAATCAGCCTCGTCGCGCATATGGCCAATCCGCATGTTCCCGCAGTGCATATGAACCTGCGCTTCCTGGTGACGCGCAAACGCTGGTTCGGCGGCGGCGCGGATCTCAACCCGCCCATCCCCTACAAGGAAGATACCGACTCCTTTCACACCGCGCTGTTCAAGGCGTGCGATGCGCACGAGCCGGGCGATTACCCGCGCTTCACCAAATGGGCCGACGACTATTTCTGGATTCCGCACCGCCAAGTCCACCGGGGCGTCGGCGGGATTTTCTTCGACCATCTCGAAATCGACGATAACGAAGCGTTCGCCAAACATCTCGCCTTTGTCGATCACGTCGGCAATGCCCTCCTCAACGCCTTCCCGGCAATCGTCCGCAAACGCATGGGGCAGGACTTCACCGCGAACGATCGCGCCCGCCAGCTCGCGTGGCGCGGCCGCTATGCGGAGTTCAACCTGATCTACGATCGCGGCACATTGTTCGGGCTCAAGACCGGCGGCAATATCGATGCCATATTGATGAGCCTGCCTCCGCTCGCGACATGGGAATAACCAGCGTCCCCACCGGCGAGATCGCCACAATCGTCACCTATCTCGACATGCGCGAGCGGCCCAGACCCGCGCCGATGCCGTCATCGACCCTAAAGCTCAAACGCTGGAGCACCGTCGATTGCGATAAATACCGTGCGTTGTTTACCCGCGTCGGCGCGCCATGGCTGTGGTTTTCGCGACTTGTGCTCGACGATGCCACGCTCGGCGAGATTTTGGGCGACCCAGGGGTTGAGGCATATGCGGTCGAGGATCCGCAACGCATCGAAGTCGGCATGCTCGAGCTCGATTTCCGTCAGCCTGGCGACTGCGAAATCGGCTATTTCGGGTTGGTTCCCGAAGCGACCGGCCAAGGCCATGGCGGCTGGCTCATGGCGCAGGCCCTGGCGTCGGCCTGGCGCGCGGGGATCGATCGCGTTCATCTCCATACCTGCACGCTCGATCATCCCGTCGCGCTTGGTTTCTATATTGCGTCGGGGTTCACGCCGCGTGGTTGCGCGATCGAAACCTTCGCCGATCCACGGTTGATCGGACTGCTACCGCGAGATTCCGCGCCGCAGATACCGCTGCTCGGCTAGCCGCGGCGAAGGCTATCGGAAGACCTCGTCGGCGCGCCCACCGGCCAGTTGCCGATAGATCGCCGCCTGCATCAGCGCGAATATCGTCGTTCCCCCCGCCGATATGGTGCCGGTGAGGAGCGCAAGAATCGCTGCGCCCGCGCCACCTGGCGTCATCGCCAAGCCGGCGAGCGAGAACAACAGACCGAAAATCAGACTGACCGCCAGCGAAATGACGACGATCACGACCGCCACAATCAGATAGAAGGCGAAGATCAGCGCCGCGTTGTTGTGCGTAAGCTGCCAGCTTCGGCGGAGAACCGGCAACGGACCGCGCGCGTCTTCGGCGACGAGCACGACGCCGATGAGCGCGAAGCGCATCAAGATATAGACCAGCACAGCTATCACCACACCGAAAAGTATGATTCCCAACAGGCCGGCAACTGCTGGTGAGGCGGACCCCAGCGCCGCGCCGACAGCGCCGATGATGAGGAGGAGCGGCACCATCGCCAGCAGTATCAGCATGGAGAGCGCGAGTGTTATCAGCAAATAATAGCCGAGCCTCTGAAAGCCGATCGCGATCGCTTCGCCCGCGGTCGGGTTCTCGCGTATCGTGACAGCGGCCATGATCGCCAGCTGACCAATCGTCTGAACGAAAAAAAGCAGCAGGAACCAAGGGATCAACGGAACGATGGTATCGCGCATCTGCGCCCAGACGAGCGCAGGGTCCGCAGTCGCGGGATCGCCGGCGAAGGGCACGAAGGGTGGTGCGAAAAATGACAGTATAAGCAGCGGGAGCAGGAAAAAAGCACCAGCGAGAGCAATCAGAATCTGTGAGTTACGGACGAGCAGGAGGCGGACATCGTCCCACCCGCGGCTCGGGGAAAATCGGGTTGTTTGCACCATGGTCCGCGTCATGCGGATTATCGCCGCGGCGATCAAGACCTTGATCCCCCGTTCTGCGCGCCGCATCTGTCGCGCCATGGATAGCAGCGCCATCGAATGGAAGGTCTCGACGGGCCTGATCGATTATCCCGAGGCGCTCGCGGCGATGGAGGCGCGCGCCGCCGCCGTCCATCGGGGCACGGCGCGCGAGCTTATCTGGCTGCTCGAACATCCGCCGCTCTATACCGCCGGAACCAGCGCCGCGCGCGAAGAACTCCTCGCTCCGGACCGGTTCCCGGTCTACGAAGCCGGACGCGGCGGGCGCTATACCTATCACGGGCCGGGCCAGCGCACAGTCTATGTGGTCCTCGACCTTGCCAAGCGCGGCCGCGACGTCCGCCGGTTCGTGCATGCGATCGAAAGTTGGGTCATTGCCTCGCTGGCCGACATCGGCGTCGATGCACGCCGCGCCGACGGACGAATCGGGATTTGGACCGATGACGGCGTGGCCGAAGCCAAGATTGGCGCAATCGGCATCCGCATCCGCCGCTGGGTCAGCTTCCATGGCTTCGCCATCAATGTCGCACCCGATCTGTCGCATTTTAGTGGCATCGTCGCCTGCGGCATCGCCGATTACCCTGTCACCAGCCTCGAAAAGCTCGGCAAGAAGGCTGATATGGCAGCGCTCGATGCCGCCATAGCCGCCAATTTCGAGGCGTTCCTGCGCGAGATCAGCGGCGAAGGCGAAGAGACTTGAGCACGTCGACCGTAGCGCATATCCTATGTCGCATTCCACAACGTCCCCTCAGGCGAAGCGGATCATCCACCAAAGGAGTATATTATGCGCACATTGACCAAAGCCACGACCGGCGCCCTGGCCGCGATAGCCGCACTGTCGCTTGCGGCGTGCGGCAGCGAAGAAACCGCGACGACCGATGAGGGCACCGCTGTGACCGACGTCGATCCGGGCGAGGCCAATGGCACGATCGATGACACAACCGTCATCGACGGCACGATGGGCGCCGAGGAAGAGATGGGCATGGAAGACGGTATGCCCGAAGAATCGTCGCTGCCGACGCGTGCTGTCGTGCCCGCCGAGGAAGATGGCAATGGCGAAGCCGAGGGCACTGCCGGCAACTGATCCTGTTATGGCATTCGACCAGCCTGGTCGCGGAGCTGCCGGTGGCCCCTTTTCGGCCGAATTTGCGTCGCTATGCGATTAAAGCGCGATTAGTGGTTGGCTTATGGCGACAGACCGGCAAAAAGCGCCTGCCCCGAAACGCTTCATGCGATAGTAGGCCAAGGGTGTTTAGGAGAATAAGCGGATGTCTGCACTTATGCGTAAAATCCTGTCCGGTTTGATGGCAATAGTCGGCCTGGCCTTGGCTACGTCGCCCGCCGCCGCACAGATATTCTTCTATCCGCCGCAACATGAGGGCGCACCCGTCACCGGCGCCGAGCCGGGCCTGTTCGTCCCGCCGATGATCGACGCCCAGCCCGCCGATATTCGCGCCAACCTCATCTGGAACCTGCGCTCGAGCCTCAACGTCGCGGCGCTCAACTGCCAATATTGGCCGTCGGTCAATGCCGTCGACAATTACAATGCGTTGCTCACCCACCATGCCGATGAGCTCAACAGCGCCTATGAGGGCCTCAAAAGCTATTTCCGCCGCACCCAGGGCAACCAGTGGCAGTCACGAATGGATGAGTTCACGACCTCGATGTATCAGAGCTATATCCTCATCGGCGCGCAGCGCAGCTTCTGCCACGCCGCCGCCGAGACCGCCCGCGATGCGCTGGCCCAGCCCAAGGGTCAGCTCTACGTGACGGCGCAAAACCGCATGCGCCAGATGCGCAACAGCCTGATTATCTATTCCGACGCGATCCTGCCCTATAACGAGCCCGTCCCGCTGCCGCCCTTACCGCGGCTCGACGACACCTGCTGGCGCGGCGAAGCATACGACACGCGGCGCTGCTGATCGCCCGGCTCCGATCGCTCAACCGCGTCGCTTGCCAAAGCACCCAGCGGCTTGCATCCCCGCCCGATGACCGGCCCCGTCCACCATCGTCTCGAGGTACACAGCCTGCTCGTGCCGGGGTCGGGCGTCAGGACATTGCCTCATCTTGAAGCGTTCCTTCCCGAAGTCGGCAGTATCGCGCGCCGGCGCAATCCCGATGGTCAAATCGACGCCATCGCGGGCTGGGGTCACAAGCCTACGGCTGATCGCGCCCGCACCATCGCAGCCGAACGGAAGCTGCCCTATATCGCGCTCGAAGACGGCTTTCTGCGCTCGATCGGGCTTGGCGAGGCGGGCGCGCCGACGCTGAGCCTGATCGCCGACGACCTCGGCATTTATTATGACGCTCATGGCCCATCGCGGCTCGAAAGGCTGCTTGAAGATGGCGGCTGGGAAACGCCCGAATTGCTTGCGCGCGCGAAGGCGGCGATGGCGCGGATCGTCGAAACCGGCCTCGGCAAGACCAATACCGCACCGCCGCTCGACGCGCGTCTGTTACCCGAAACGCGACGGCGGCGGATACTCGTCGTCGATCAGACGCGCGGCGATACGGCAATCTCGGGCGGCCTCGCCGACACTGCGACATTCGCCGCCATGCTCGACGCAGCGCGACGCGACGAACCCGAGGCCGAAATCATCGTCCGCCGCCATCCCGCGGTCGCCGAGGGCCTCAAACAAGGTTGCATACCGGCTGACGCGCTTGCGGGCGTTACGCTGCTCGACGACGATGCACGCGCCGCCGACATCATCGCACGCGTCGACGCCGTCTATTGCGTCACCAGCCTGATGGGGTTCGAAGCGCTGATGCAGGGCAAGGATGTGCGCTGTTTCGGCGTGCCCTTTTATGCCGGCTGGGGCGCAACCCGCGACGAGCTCGCCTGCGACCGCCGGACGGCCAAACGCACGACGGTCGAGATATTCACCGCCGCCTATCTGCTCTACACGCGCTATGTCGATCCGATAAACGGCGCGCCGACAACGCTTGAGGCGACGATCGAACGGCTCGTTGCGTGGCGCGCCACCGCCGACGCCAATGCCGGTCATTTCGCCGCGCTCGGCTTTCGCCCGTGGAAGCGCGCCGCGATTCGCAATCTGCTTGCCGCGCCGCGATCGACCGCCAGCTTTCATAGCCGGATAGGCGGCGCGATCCGCGACGCCGAAGCGCAGAACGGCCGCCTGCTGATATGGGCGGGCAAGGAAGATGTGGCGCTATCGCACGAACTCGAGCGCACGAACCTGCCGGTCTGGCGGATGGAGGACGGCTTCATCCGCTCGCGCGGGTTGGGTTCGGATTTCCATCTGCCCGCCTCAATCGTACTCGACGACCGCGGCATCTATTTCGACCGGCACCGCGCCTCGGCGCTCGAGGACATCCTAGAAAATGGCGCGTTTCCGCCAGCATTGACCGATCGCGCGGCGCGGCTTCGCGAGGCGCTCGTGGCGGGCGGCATCAGCAAATATAATGTCGGCGAAGCCGCCGAGCTGGTGCCGGTCGCGGATAAGCAGACGCTGCTCGTCGTCGGACAGGTCGAAGACGACCGCTCGATCGAACGCGGCACCTCGGACATCTCCACCAACCGCGCCCTGCTCGAAGCGGTGCGCGCCGATCATCCGCACGCGCATATCGTCTACAAGCCGCACCCCGACGTCGAAACCGGCAACCGCGCCGGAGCGATCGCCCCCGACACGGTCGAGACGCTGGCCGACGCCGTTGCGCGCAACGCCAATATCACGACCTGTATCGCCGCCGCCGACGGGCTTGCGACGATGACCTCGCTCGCCGGGTTCGAGGCGCTG